>CAIUHT010001419.1 GCA_903898975.1 uncultured Planctomycetaceae bacterium | reverse complement strand
GAAACTGGCCGAGGCCAACCTGATCGCCCGACGCGAGGAGACGGCCGCCATCCGCAGCCAGGCCAATACGGCCAAGCTGCTGATGGAGAACCCGACACTCATGCGGCTGCGGGAGCTGGAGGTTCTGGAAAAGATCGCCTCAACGGGCGAGCTGAAAGTCCTCCTGGCCGACAAAGGCCTGGTCGAGCGGGTGACCAACATGCTGTGACAGCGTGTTCCATGACGGACGAAACCCCTGATTCAAGTGATTGAATCAGGGGTTTTTATTGCGCTGCGGGTGTCGGTGCCAGGCCTGTTCCCGGGCCAGGCATCAACGCTGATCGAAATCCCCTCTTGCAGGGAATTGGAAAGGTGGGCTCTCACGAGGCGATTCACGCGGGAGGCGGTGAGTCCCAGGTGTTCCAGTTGTGAGGTTGATCGGTCACTGGCGAGCGACTGGCAGCCGGGCCTGGAAAAAACGACGAGGCTCGATTTCTCTGTGAACCTTCCGGCCCACAGATGCGTTTCCTGGAACAGTCGACAATCAAGTCCGCGTCTGGCCGCCGCACCCATCGACCAGTCATCACAACCCGTGATGTGCGCGATTTTTAACTGGCGGGGATTCGCTCCGGGCAATTCTCAAGCGGAGGGAAGGGGATCGTCCTTGAGATGTCAGGAATTCAGGCGGCGTACAACTTCGGCGGCGCGGGGGCCCAAGCCGCGGATGGTCAGTCGCCGGGTCTGTTCACCAGTCACTTCGATCGTGACTTCGAGGCGATCGGGAGGAAGCCAGTCGGGGACACGGTCGGCCCACTCAACCAGGGAGATGCCATCCCCGGCGAAGTATTCGTCGATTCCCAACTCGGCGAAGGCGACACCCGATGTCAGTCGATACGTGTCGAAGTGATAAATCGGCCAGCGTCCCGAATACTCATTCACCAGGACAAACGTGGGGCTGGTGACCTCACGGGGATCGACCCCCGCCCCAGAGGCGATCCCCTTCACCAGGCGGGTTTTGCCCGCTCCCAGGTTCCCCTGCAGCGCGACGACGAGACCCGGTTCCAACGCCCCCGCCAGACGTTGGCCAAGGGCGAGTGTCTCGGATTCCTCCTGGCTGTCGAGGATGATGGTGGGGAATTGTGAATCGGGAGCAGTGGCCATGAGAAAACTAGCGGCTCGCGGCCGGAGCGACCGGGGTCAAGCCGTGGGGCAGTTCGAAGAGCTGACGCACCTCGGCGGCTGTCAGGTCCCGATCAAACAGGGCCAGTTCGTCCAGGTCCCCGATGTAACTGAGTGCCAGCATGATCGCCGTCTTGGGAGGATTCCAACCCAGCGTCTGCCGACCGGGCAAGGTTCCCTGGGGTTTGCCATCAAGATACAGCACAGCCTTGGCCTCGGGGTTGGCTGTGTTGTAGTGCGACCAGGTGGCGACGACGTGGGTCCAGCCCTCTTTGCGGAAGGGAGGTTTCTCGACCACCACCATGGGGCGTCGGGCAGGGGGGAGCTTTTCGTAGGGAATGTTGTCGGGGTTCCAGAACCTGAAGTCGGCGAAGATCCCAAGCCGGAAGTGCCGCGGGACTTCGTCCTTCGAAAAGTCCAGGAACAGCGAGGCGTCGTCCCATTTCTTGTCGGTGATCTGGATAGGGTCGGCGAAGCCCGGGGCCAGATCGACCTGTGGGTCCAGGCGCATCCACAACGAGAGGGTGCCCGACCAGTCGTCCGGTCGCCAGTCGATGTTCTTCTCTCCAGCGTAGTAGATCACCTGGGGGTTGTTGGCGGTGATCCGCAGGCAACCGCCGTGGCGACCAGCGGCGGGCAGCAGCTTGGCATCGGGCCGGTGGTTACCCGGTCGGCCATCCGTCCGCGCCATGGAAGAGGCGGTCATGATTCGAGGATCGCCCTTCGCGAAGCGGGCATCCAGCGTTTCGTCGAAGGGGACAAACAGCGTCAGTGCCCGACTCCACTCGGGTGACTCTTGAGCGTGTGCCGCAGGGGTGAGCACACCGAGGAACGGCAGGCTGCCAACCAGGAGAACAAAGAGCAGGTTGCGAATGGTCATGGTGGGGAACTCGCGGTGGATTGGGCGAGGAAACAGGCGGAGGGGTTCGCCTTCGAAAGGCAAGGACTGGCCTTCAGTTGCTGAGCGTCGCCGAGCGGTCCAGTGATGCGCAGATGGGACGGGGCACTGGTGATGACCGTGGTGGCTGGCTGGTGAATTCGGGGACTTCGCGAAAGGGTGACCCGGGGTCAGTTGGTCGAGCCGGGAGCAGGGGGTGGGACCCGCTTCAGCGTCCCTTTTTCAATTTCATTCGCGATCTCGGCCAGCAAGGCCGGATCACGGGACTGCAGAACATGATTGATGCGCGTTGGAGGAACCCGCAGGCGGTTCAGGTAGGTCTCGGCCTGCTCCCACAGTTTGGCCTGTTTTTTTCCGGTCGAGAGGTAGAGGTTCGTCACCAGTTCGGCGAACTTCTGTTCGTCGTTCGAGTCACGGTTGTCGTAGTAACGCTTGATGGCCTTCTTCTGGTAGTCGCTGTATTCGCTCATCGTTGGGGCCGGGGGAACTGGGGCAAGTGTGGGGAGGAATCCGGGTCACACCGAGGTGTCGAGAGTTGCGCAAGGGCGAGTCGCCGGGCGGGCTGGAAGAACGGTTTATCGACCCGAGGGGGCGTAGCGGGCCACCAAGGCTTTTGCCGAGCGCAGTCCATCGACTGCGGCACTGACAATTCCCCCGGCATAACCAGCGCCTTCGCCGACGGGATACAGGCCTTCGAATCCTGGACACTGGCGGGTCTCGGAATCACGGTCGATGCGAACGGGAGAACTCCCTCGCATTTCGGGCCCGACGAGCACAGCCTCCTTAAGAAAATCACCCCGCCATTTGCGATCCATCTGGGGCAGTCCGGCCCGCATGGCGGCCGTCACTTCATCAGGCAGCACCTGGGCGAGGTCCAGCGGGGTGTTCCCTCGCTGATACGAGCTGACGATCCGCTCGCCACGTCGCGGGGCCTTGCCGTTCACGAAGTCTTGCGCCCGTTGCACCGGACAGTGATAGTTACGGCCGGCCAACTCGAAGGCCTTGGCCTCATATTGCCTTTGGAGCTGGACTCCAGCCAGTGGGTGCGGGCCGAGCAGGCGAGTGGCGTCAAGCGTCACGACCAGCCCACTGTTGGCGAAGGGGGTATCGTGACGGGAGTTACTCATGCCGTTTGTGCAGAACTTCCCCTCTTCGGAAACGCTGGGGATGATCCACCCCCCCGCACACATGCAGAACGTGAACAAGTCGGGTTGCCCGCGGGCAACGAGCGTGTAGTCGGCGGCACCAAGCAGTTCGAGATACTGTCGGCGGCCATACTTATGTCGGTTGACGTTCTCTTGGGGCTGTTCGATGCGCAGTCCCATCTGGAACGGCTTGGCCTGCAGCGGCAGCCCGCGGGCCAGCAGTCGTTCGTACGTGTCCCGGGCACTGTGTCCAATCGCCAGGACCACGGCCTGTGCCGGGAGATATCCCTGGTTGGTCCGCAGGCCCCGCACCTGGCCCTCCTGCACGTCCAGATCATCGACGCGGCAGCGAAAACGATACTCCCCTCCGTGGGCCTCGATCTGACGTCGCAGGTTCCGCACCAGCAGGGGCAGTCGGTTGCTGCCCAGGTGGGGTCGATGCTCGTAGACAATCTGGGGCTTGCCTCCGCACAGGACAAACTGTCGCAAGACCCAGTCCACGTCGGCCCCTGTCATCCGACAGGTCAGCTTGCCATCGCTGAAAGCGCCGGCCCCTCCCTCTCCAAACAGGTAGTTGTTCTCGGAATCGAACCCACCTCCCGAGTCGAACTGTCGGATCGCGGGAACTCGTTCCTTGACCGCATCCCCACGCTCAAGAACCAGCGGGCGATATCCCCGCAGGGCAAGATACCAGGCGGCCAGGAGTCCCGCCGGGCCAGATCCGACCACCACGGGGCGCTCGGGAAGTGGCTGCTGACCCGGGTCGGGATCGAGAAAAGCGGGAGGATCGAAGGGCTCAACCTGAACTCCCGTCGCGAACCTCGCGGGAGCCGGAATCCCCCCCGGGAGTTCAATCTCTGTGCTGTAGACGAATTCCAGATCGTCTCGGGAGCGAGCGTCCAGGCTCTTTCGAAGGATTCGCCAGGACCCCAGGTCGGCTGGCAAAACCCCCAGTTGCCGGGCGATGACCCCGGGCAGGCTCTCCTCGGGCTGCTCAACTGGCAGCCGGATGTTTGTGACACGCAGTGGCATTCTCAACAATCTACTTTCCAGATGGACAGATTGGTAGAACCCTTGGGTCGTTCCGTCCGTCGAATAAAGCTGCCGGGGTACAGCAGCCGGCGTGAGCGGAGTCGTGCAGTGAACCAGGGGCTCGTAAAACCCGGAATCGCCCCCTCAGGGCAGGAGTGAACTGGCCGATGATCCCCAGCCAACCCGAGCCGCCCGCTGGTCATGGCCCAGCGGGCGACAATCTCCCCCTGGGTCACCTTTCCTCCCCGGCGGTAGTCGGTCGTTCCCAGGCGGGGGTTTCCCCAGATGAGACTGCGGTTTCTGGTGGGGGCAATTCGGTTCGGGGCACAGCGCTGCTGATCCTGTTGCTGATCATTGCCGGGACGATCCGTTTGGCAGCGGCTGGCGGGGCACTATGGCTCGATGAAGCCTGGACACTCGGACCCCAGATCGTGGGCAAAGTGAACTCGGTGAGTGACGTCTTTACCCGGATCCACCACGAGAACAACCATTACTGGAACACTCTGTGGGCTTGGTGTCTCGGTCCCGAGCGGCCGGCATGGTGGTACCGAATTCCCAGTGTGATCGCCGGGGTCCTGACCACATGGTGTGGGTGGCGGTTAGGTCACAAGCGATCGTTTCCCTCCGCAGTCTTTGTGGCGGCGTTGCTTGGAGGCTCTTACCTTATGGTGCACTACGGATCGGAGGCACGCGGCTACTCACTGGCGGTGGCCTGTCTGGTTGGAGCCTGGTTGCTTCGCGAGCGACTCACCATTCAGCCTGGGTGGGGCGTGGCGATTGCGATCGCCGTGGTGGAGTGCTGGGGTCTGGCGGCTCAGCCCGTATTCGTGTGTCACCTGGCGGGAGTTGTGACGCTGGCCGCCACGGCTGTTGTGTGGGGTAACTCCCGCGAGCGTCAACAGGGAGCCCGAGCCCTGTGGACTACGGTCCCTGCTGGCATCTGGCTGGGTTGGCTGTACGCCGTCGATCTGAGTCGAGCGTTCAATGCCGGAGGAAACATCTATTCTCCCAGCCTGATTGTCATGCAGACCATGTCGCTCCTTTGGGGAGGACCCTTGGCTGGCGTGTCGTTGAAATGGGGGACGGCAACAGGAGCCGGGATTTGTGCGGCAGCTGTTCTGCTGTTGTGGATGAGAGAGAAGCCTTTGGTCAAATACGCCTTGGTCACGGGGATGCTGGCCCCGTGGGCCATTCTTGTCGCCGAGGCACGAGCCGAGGTCTACCCCAGGTATTTTCTTCCGGGCGTGACCTGTGCGTTGGTGCTGATCGGCCTGGCCTGTGGCGAACTCTGGTCGCGCGGAGGGGGATGGCGGATCGTGGCGGGGGCTGCTTTCTGGGCTTTACTGGGCTGCCAGGGGCGACATGTCGTGCGTCTCATGGAACAGGGGCGGGGAGATCCCGACGCCGTTCGGAATCTGCTTGTGGCGGGATCATCGAGCGGCAACCCCCGGATAGAAATTCTTTGTGATCAGGTGTTCCGGTTTGAGGTTTGGCTTGGCTCGAAACGCATCGACGGACCGCCCCGTCTGGCGTTGGTTGCTCCCGAGCAGGCTCGACTTCCCCCAGCGGACTGGCGGCTCGATCAGCGGACTGAACTCGAAGGCCCCTTTCCGCCCAGGCAAAGGGTGGGGCCGTTCGAGTACGAATTGCAGGGAGTGGTTCCGAGTGCGGGATTGTCAGGTTGGAGTACAGGGGCCTATCGAAGGACTCGCGACTGAGTTGACAACGCTACAGTCTCGGATTACATAGAAAGAATATTTCCACCGCCTTGGGAGAGGTCTGGAGGGCGGGGCTCTTCTTGGGCTGCGGCCTGCGCTCCCTATGACGCTGGATCGAACCGGTCTTCCTCCCGAATTACTGATGGCCTTGGAGCGCTGTGAGCAAGCTCTGGGCTATCGGTTCGCTGATCGGGGATTGCTCCAGACATGCCTGACTCACGCCTCAATCGCCAATCATCGACTGGCCTCCAACGAGCGTCTCGAGTTTCTTGGCGATTCCGTCCTGGGGCTGGTGGTGTGCGAAGCGCTGTACCAGAGCTACCCCGAACATCCGGAAGGGGAGTTGACCCGCATCAAGTCGATCGTTGTCAGTCGGAGCACCTGTGCTCGAATCAGCGATTCACTCGGCTTGCCCGGCTGCATGCAGCTTGGAAAAGGACTGGCAGTCAACGAACAGGTTCCCACGTCGGTCTCAGCGGCGGTCTTTGAGTCACTGGTGGCCGGGGTGTTTTTAGACGGCGGGTGGCTTGCGGCTCGCAATGTGGTGCAGCGATTGGTGCAGACCGAAATCGAGCAGGCCGCAGAGTTGGAGGCCGGTCGCAATTACAAGAGTCAGTTGCAGCAGCAGGTGCAGAAAGAAGGGGGAGCTACCCCCGTTTACCGGCTTGTTGATGAGCGCGGGCCAGATCACCTCAAATGTTTTCGGGTCGCCGCCCGCGTCGCTGAGCGGGAGTTTGCTCCTGCGTGGGGGGGAAGCAAAAAAGAGGCAGAGCAGCGGGCCGCTGAGAATGCCTTGGCCGAGCTGGCAGGAGACAGGCCACCGCACGCGGAAAGCTGAGCGGACCAGCGAGTTTGTTGATAACAGTTGTTGAGCTCGCGGCGAAATGCGCGGTATTCGGTTGACCCAATGCACTTCACTTCGAGTTCACTGGGCGTAGTTCGTTCCGCGGAAGGCAGCGTTTGAGGCTCAGTTCAGACCCAGCGCGAATAGGAATCGTCCCGGGGCCTGCCTCAGGCGATTGGATCACCCCTCGGGATCGTCGATCAATTCCAGAAAAGGGTCCAGCCCCATACCGACGTGACTGCGGAACCGCTGGTCTTCCTGCTTGAGCATCAGTTTCCGACTTTTGCGATGCAGCTTTTCGAGCCGGCGCTGGGCGTTCTCGAACAGGAAAAGAAACCGGTTGGCTGGGAGTTCAGTCCGGTTCCACGCCCGGCCACGACGTTGATGCGCGGCGAGTTCCCGGGGAGTGAGACAGCTCAGCAGCTCATCTTCCAGTGAGACGAAGAACTGGAACGAGCCGGGGTCGCCCTGCCGGGCCGATCTTCCAACCAGCTGTCGGTCAATGCGGGCCGAACTGTGGAGTTCCGTGGCGATGACATGCAGTCCTCCATGGGCTCGCACATCGTCATCCAGCAGGATGTCGGTCCCTCGACCGGCCATGTTGGTCGCGATTGTCACCTTGCCCCGCCTCCCGGCTTGGGAGATGATATCGGCTTCCTCCTTCAGCTTGCGGGCGTTGAGCAGCTGATGATGCACATCGCGGTCCTGCAGCATGGCACTGAGACGCTCTGAGGCGACAACGGAGGGCGTGCCAATCAGGATAGCGCGACCGGCGGCGACCAGCCGCTCCACTTCTTCAACCACCGCTTGTCCTTTGTCGCGCCAAGTGACAAAAACACGGGTTGGAAGCCCCGCTCGAATACAGGGTCGATGGGTCGGGATGACAGTGACCGACATCCGATAGGTCTTGCGAACTTCGCCTCGGACCGACGCAGCTGTTCCTGTCATCCCTCCCAGGTGAGCATATTGCCTGAAAAACCGCTGAACGGTTACCTGGGCTGCAGACATCGTCTTGTCGGTAATCGGGACCTGTTCCTTGGCCTCAATGGCCTGATGCAGCCCCTGCTGCCACTTCCGGCCTTCCATCATGCGTCCGGTCGACTCATCGATGATCTGGATTTCCTGCTCCTGGTTGATCACGTAGTCGCGGTCGAGCTGAAACGCGTAGTGGGCCGTCAGGGCGCGCTCCACCTGTCGATACATCACTTCAGGTTCGTGGCGGTTCACCAGCAGTGGCCGGGGAGCCAACAGCACCCGACGACAGCCCGCTTCGGTCAGTACAGCATCGCGCTTGTGCGGGTCGTATTCGAAGTGCTCGTCGCGAATCAATTCCGGGGCAAGCGTGTTCGCCCAGCGATACAGTGCCAGCAGGGGAGGCGGGGTGGTTTCTTCGGTGGAAATGATCAGGGGGGTCCGAGCATCGTCGATCAAGACGCTGTCGGCCTCATCGACCAGGGCGAAGTAGTGACCCCGCTGCACGGGAGACTCACCCCCCGGTTCATCCATCCGCAGCCGGTCACGCAGAAAGTCAAATCCGAGTTCCTTGGCAGTTCCGTAAGTGACATCCCGGCTGTACTGCACACGTCGCTCTTCCGTTGACTGGGGCGTCAAGATGCACCCCACTGTCATGCTCAACAGGTCGAACGCAGGCCGGTTTTCATTGGCGTCGCGCTCAGCCAGATAGTCGTTCACAGTGATGACATGCACCCCCCGTCCCACCAGTGCTCGCAGGTAGGCGGGCAGCACCGCGGTCAGAGTTTTCCCCTCACCGGTCTGCATTTCGGCCAATCCACCCCGGGCAATCGCGATCGCCCCGGCCAACTGCACCGGATAGTGGGCCTTGCCCAAACTCCGGCGACACGCTTCTCGCATCAGGGAGAATGCACTTGGCAGCAGCTGCAGCAGATCGCTTCCCGAGCGGGCTTTCCACTTCAGTTCGACCCCCTTCAGCCTCAGGTCTTCGTCCGAGACCTCTCTCAGGGCTTCGGAATCGCGCAGGATCCGCTCAATCAGTCCAGTCGTTGAGACCCAGCCATGAGGGACCAATCGGTCGGTCAGGGGCTGCAGCGGGTTCCACATGTTCAGTTCCAGGAGCCACGCGGGGAACATCCGGTGAAGTCAGGACGTGTTTCCATCCAGGCCTCAGGTAAAAAAATCCCGGGTTCGCCAAACATGAAGCGAACCCGGGAGAATCGTGACAGTTGAGGATCGCCCGGCAGTGCCGGCGTATCCGCTAGCCCTGAGCGGGAGCATCTCCAGAAGTTTGCGGGCGAACCCGCTTCATGATGTCGATCTCCAGCTTCCCAAATGCGGCCTCATGCCGGGCCAAAGAGGCCCCCAGCGTCATCCACAACCGCTTGGCGGTGAAGTAATTCATCACCAGCCGCTGGTCGACCTTCACCGGATGCGTGGGGTTCCCCATCGGTTCGGTGTTCAGGCCAAAGTCCAGGACCAACTCCTCGGGAGATCCTGTCACCCGTGCGAAATTGGTGTAGATCGGCTCCAGGTCGGCGGGCTCGATGGTGGGCTGGATGGGAGGCTGGTTGGAGGCGGGGGCGTCGCCGCGGGTTGACATGACAGTTAGTTCTCCGTTGTTTCCACTGGGATCCGAAAAGCCCGGCGGGAAGTTCAGCCCGCATCAGGGAGCGGAATTATAACGGATGGCCGGTCCAGAGGGAGTGTACCGGTACGAACTCCCGAAACTGTCGTATCCGGAGTTTCCGGCCCAGCCTCCGTAGCTGGTGGGAATTCCAGGAGCTGCGCCGGGTGCTCCCGCACCGATCCCACCGCCGAAGCCGCCCCCGGCAGGAGCGGATGCTCCGAATGGATCCGTGTTATAAGGAAGAGCAGGCTCGACCCAGGGAGCGAGCTGCTCCGGGGTGCCGGCCATCCGGCGATACGGACGGCAGATTTTACGGAACGCATAGACACTCTGGAGTTTCAGGTGTCTAGCAATTGAGTAGCCGAGGCTGCACCGCTGACCCCCGCAATCCTCTTCGCAGTTGGTATCGCAGTATTCGTCCTGAGCTTGGAGGGCACCTGGGTTCATTCCCAGGCAGGTCGAAAACAGGGCCAGAGTGAGCCCGATTCGGAAATGGACAAAAATGCGCTTGGTCACGGCTAATCCCCTTCCCTGAGGATGGACTGAGACGAACAGACAGACTGGTTCTTGAAATCGGACGAATCCGGGAACAGCGCGTAAACCAACCGCGCCGAATGAAGCGGATTCAACGGTTTCCGGGATCATTCCATGCTACAGACGGAATAGACCGCAGATCTTGCCAGTCTCGCCCTGGCAATCTTGCGATCGATTTTGACCTCGGAACCGGTTGCAGCGGTCCTCCGAGAAGTGTTGCTTTTCCCTGACGAGACCGGCCGATCGAGGAGGAGAGTTCCAGAAGCCGCCTTTGGGGAACTTTGTTCCAACCAGGAGTCTCTGGCGGCGGACCTCCCGTGATCGCCTCTGAATCGGGGATCAACTCCCCGTTCCAGCTGGCGGTCGAATTCAGGATCTCACCTGAAAAAACTGTGATTTCAGGGATACACCCCTGTTGGACTCTCCCTTACGATTGTCCGCTCCTGGGAGTGCGTCGATCTCGTGGGGTTTGACCAGCTTGGCCAACCTGGATGATCCGAGGGGTCGCAGGATTCCTACGGGCCTCAAAGTCGTCGGGCTCAATCGCATTTGCCTCAAGTCTCCAGATTGTGACACCGGTACGCTACCCCAAGGGTAGCATTGGTGTTTCAGATGGATCCTTGGAGTTTAGCTCGAATGGGAACAGGCGCGGGTTCGGTTCCCTGCGATTGGTGCTCCTCAGGGGCGGGCTCACGGAGGAACGAGTCCAGAGATCAGTCAGGATGGGACGTCTGGGGTCTTGGTGTGGCGGTGACTGATCCCGGGAGAACTGGTCCTCTCGGGAGGTTGATGTTCGAGTGAGGATTGCGGCCTCCACTGGTCGGGGAGAGCTGGGACCTTTCAGTCCCGGTCCGCCAGTCGAGGGAAGTCGCATCGCCTCAGGCGTTTAGGCATTCGTTCCGATCTTGGAGTTCTGCGTCATGCGTCTCGCTCCGCTCTCCGACTATATCCGCAACGTGGTTTTGAATACGGGCCGTCCCGGGTGGTTGACGGTGGTTTCGCCCAAGCGGTTGCGAGGGGCAGGAGGGGGGCGCCGGCAGGTCCCGGCGGGACAGTTCGCCTCAGCTGCCGAATCGCTGGAGAGCCGGGCTCTCCTCGCCGGGCCGTCACTGGTGACGATCGCTCCGAACACCGGTGGCTTTCTGGCCAGTGGTCAATTGCGGACCGACGCCCCACGCGAACTCGTCTTCACATTCAGCCCCGGCGCCACGATTGACGCCACCACGATTGACGCTGGGATCAGCGTTTCCAGGGCTGGTGCAGATGGCCGATTGGGAACCTCCGATGACATCATCCAGGCCGCAGGTTTTGCTGGGCTGGGTCCGCTCTCCAATCAGGTCACGTATCGCTTTGCCGACGCGCTCGCTGACGATCTCTACCGAGTCAGTATCGATGGCGACCTGAGGGACTCCAATGGCGACCGTTACAACAGCGGAGTCACCACAAACATCGACTTTCGAGTCGATTTCGGCGGTCAGGTGGTTTCGGTCGTCCCGCAGCCAGTCACTCGGGGCATCAACATCTTGGTCGGGGACACCAATCTGGTGTCCAGCGGAGACCGGGTGACCATTGATGCCGGGTCCGGCGCCGTCACCTTCGAGTTCCTGGATGTGACAGGGACGGGAACTGTTCGGCCGGGCAGCATCCCTGTGAATTTCGTTCCCGGAGCGACTGCTCAGGATCTGGCGGCGTCGTTTGCCGCGGCGTTCAATGCGTCGAAGCTGGGTTCTCCTGCCACTCCGGCGGCTCGGCGAGTGACCGTCAGCCAGACTCCGGAAGGATTGCTGCTGACCAGTCCAGCGTTCACGCCTCGAGTCAGTCTGCAACTGGCGAACCAGGGATTCCTGGCAGCCACCGATGGTGGATTAGGCCAAGCCAAGAACGCCGTCGTTGTTCATTTCAATCAGAATGAGCTCGACCCCGATTCCGCCCAGAATCCAGCCTTCTACCAGCTGAATGATGTGGCGACCGGGCGCCTGTTCCTGCCTAACTCGGTCAGCTACGACGCGTCTGGGAATAACGCCGTTCTGCTGTTCTCAGCCGATTTGCCAGTTGCGACCTACCGATTGCAGGTCGGAGCCCCGCAGGTCGCCAACGACGTTCTTGCCCGGGCACTGAACGTGGGGACGTTGTATTCCAACACAGGAGACTTTGAAGACATCGGTTACCTGGGTGATAAGGGTGGCGTGAGCGACAATCGGCAGGATGTCGATCTTTACGCCTTCCGGACCGGACCGGCTGGAACCACGGCCACCGTGACTGTTACCGATCGGGACCCGAGCTTTACCAGCGGAGTGCAACTGCGCGCATTCACAGCCGCTGGCGTCCAGATCGCGACCGGCATCAACACCCTGAATTTGACCGGCCTCACCGGATCGACCCTGTATTACATTGGGATTTCGGCGGCGGGGAACGCTGGCTACAACCCCATCACCGAGGCGGGCTTGGCCAACGGAACCGGCACGGGCACGTACCGAGTCCGTATCTCGGGCGGAGGGAATCTCACCCAGAACGACAACACCTCGAGCTTCGCGACAGCCACGGGGCTGGGGACCTTGGGCCGGGGTGGCTTCTCAATCGACGGTACGATCTCCGTCCCCTCGAACAGCCCGCTTTATCCGCCGCTGCCAGGTATGAACGACGAACCTGGTCACCGCGAATTGCCTTTGGACGGCGAATCCAACGATGCGCCGGAAGGGACCACACCGGTCGCCCCGTCGCCAATCCCAACAAAGTTTTACAACTTCAAAACGATCTACGGCGTCGATCCACAAGAGAACCTGCTTTACAACGCCATCACCGAGGCGCAGAAGGATCGGGCGCGGGAAATCTTTGAGATTTTCGGCCGGTACATCGGCATGGAGTTCGTTGAGACCGACGATCAGGGATTAACCATCGCCACAGGCGATCCGCGTGCCGTCTCCCCGGCAGTGCCGATTGATGCCGTGGGTGGAATCTACGGATCCATGGATGATCTGGTCGTGATCAACGGGGTTAACGACTATGGAACCAGCCCCTACGGCGGAAG
>CAIUHT010001418.1 GCA_903898975.1 uncultured Planctomycetaceae bacterium | reverse complement strand
CCGGGGTCATCGCGCTCACCAAGATCGATCTCGTCGATCCCGAACTCGTCCCCCTGCTGCTGGACGAAGTCGCCCAACTGGTCGCCGGCACCTTCCTGGCCCAGGCCCCGGTCATCCCCGTCTCGAGCGCCACGGGCCAGGGATTGCCGCAGCTGGTCGAAGCCCTCGTCGCCACCGCCCTCGCCCACCCCCCCCGCGACCCGTGGCCCCTCTTCCGCCTCCCCATCGACCGGGTCTTCTCGGTCGCGGGGCATGGCACGGTCTGCACCGGCTCGGTCTGGTCGGGCTCGGTGACCGCGGGCGAAACCCTGGAACTGGTCCCTCCCGGCCTCTCCGTTCGCGTCCGCCAGGTGCAGGCCCACGGTCACTCGGCCGATGCCACCCAGGCCCGCCAGCGCTGCGCCCTCAATCTCGCTGGCATCCGCCCCGCCGCCATCGAGCGCGGCATGGAACTGGTCACCCCCGGCTCCCTCGTTCCGTCGCAGCGACTGCTCTGCCGGGTCCAGGCCCTCACGGGCAATGCCGCCCCGCTCAAGGACCGCCTCCCGGTCCGCATGCACCTGGGGACCGCCGAAGTGCCGGGCCGGCTCTGCTGCGGCCCCGCTCCCATTGAACCTGGCGCGGCACAATTCGCCGAACTGAGGCTCGACCGCCCCGTTGTCGCCGCGTGGGGACAGCGCTTCATCCTCCGTCGGCTCTCCCCCCCGCAGACGATCGCCGGGGGGACCATTCTCGATCCCCTCGTCGCCCCCCGCGAACGTCGCGCGAGCGTCGCCGAGCGGGCCGCCCGGCTCGAACTGGCCCCCGAACTCCGCCTGCTCGACTTCTTTTCGCGACGCGATCTCGTCCCCGAATCCCCCCTCCCGGCCGCCCAGTCGGTCGGAATCCCCCCGCCGCAATACCCCGAACTGGTCGCCGCTCTCACCCGCCAGCAGTTGCTCCGCCCCATCGCGGGTTGGGGACTGGTCGCGGAAGCCCGGCTCGCCGCCCTGGCCGACACCGTGCTCGACCGCATCCGCACGCAGGTGATTGCCGCGCAGCCCCGCCGGTCACTCCCCCGGCAGACGCTGTTCAACGCCCTGCAGCGGGTGGCCCCACCCCCGTTGCTCGAAGCGGCATGGCGCCGGTTGCTCGACACGCGTCGCCTCGTCCCGGTCGCGGGCTGTTTCGGTCCCGCCGATCTGCAGGTCCAGCTCAGCAAGCCCCAGGCCGCGCTCAAACAGGCGGTTCTTGAACGCATCGAACAGGCAGGGCTCTCGCCCCCCACCGACCGCGAACTGGCGACCGACCTCAAGGCCCGCCCCGAGTCACTGCAGGCCATCCTCACCATCTGCCATGAAGATGGCCTGCTGATTCCCATTGGCGGGGGCCTGCACTACACCCCCGCCCAGCTGGCCCAGGCCCGCGCACTCTGTCGCAATGCTCTCGCCGGCGGTCCCGCCACGGTCTCGCAACTCCGCGAGGCGTGGGGAGTGAGCCGCAAGTATGGCATTCCGCTGTGTGAATACTTCGACGCCCAGCAACTCACCCTGCGGGCTGGCGATCTGCGCCAGGCCGGTCCCGCACTCGCCGCCCCCGAGCCCGCCGAGTTCCCCGACACCCCCCCACCGCGCGACTCAAGCGACACGCCGTAACTGCCGCGACCGCTCTCAGCCCCCAGCGCGCCGATTTCACGCGCGGCGGCCGCCCGTCAGCGCGTTCGACCACGGCGGCCGGGCACATCTGCCACAGGCGACAGTCGTGGTGGTGGCGGTGGTCGCCGTGCCCCCGCGTGTGGGCGTTCGTGGTCTCACTGCGGCGTTGCTGCCACCTGGCGGGCGACTTGTTCAGCCACCACGTCGCGCGGATGCGGGTTCACCCCTCGCGCGGGGAGCGACGTCAGCACCACGCACACGGTCTGCGAACGCGGGTCGGCCCACGCCAGCGTCCCTGTGGACCCGGTGTGCCCGAACGTCGCGTCGGAACAGCCGGGCGAGCCAGCCCCTGCCCCCACCCCAAACCCATATCCGCGCAGGGCCAGCCCGGCGGGGTTCTGGTTCCGCACCGTCTCGCGCAGCATCCGCTCAGACAGCACCGCCCCGCTTGGCACCAGGAACTCCTCCAGCCACCGCCCCAGGTCGCCCGCCGAAGCATGCGTTCCCCCCCACGGCGCTCCCAGGCTCCGCCAGTACTGGCTGTTCCAATCCCAGTCCCGCGCGGCGGGGTCGCCACCCCCCGCCTCGGGAGCCGCGTTCTCGGTCTGCATCGACACAAAATCGCTCATCCTGAACCGCCCCAACCCCTGCGCCGACCGCCGCATTCCCAGCCGGTCAAACACTTCGCCCTGCACCAGGTCGGGAATCTCCCGCCCCGTCAGCCGACGCGCCACCTCGACCGCCAGCAGAATGCCCATGCTCGAGTACGAATACTTCGAGCCCGGGGCAAACTGCAGGGGGGCCCGGCAGGCGTGACTGACAAACTCGGCGAGCGGCGCCTG
>CAIUHT010001417.1 GCA_903898975.1 uncultured Planctomycetaceae bacterium | reverse complement strand
TGGCTGTGGACCAGGGCGGGGGAGGCGGGAGCCGGGCCACTGCGACGCCGCGGCCGATACTTCACGAGGGTGATTTCATTCCCGGCCGGGTTATGGGCCACGGAATCCATGAAGGTCTGAATCAGTACGAGACCCCGCCCGGGGGAGTTTTCGAGGGTCTCGGGTCGAGCCGGATTGGGGACCAGCCGAGTTTCAAACCCCACGCCCTCGTCGGTGATGACAAACGTCGCCCGCTGACGCGTGATCCGGGCCTCGATCCGCACGGTGCGGTCCTGGTAGGGCGCCCTGGTCTGGCGCTCGGCGACCAGCGCCTGGTAGCGGGCGAAGTCGGAATCACGCAGGGGCGACGGGGCCTCGAGGCAGCCATGATAGAAGGCGTTCGAGAGGGCCTCTTCCAGGGCGATCCCGGGCTGAATCAGTTCCCGCATGGGCAGGGCCCAGGCGTCGGACAGGTGGCCCTGCAGTGTTTGGGCGACCGCCAGCAGTTTGCCCAGGTCGGGCGGGACCACATGGCAGATGGAGAGTTCCTCGAGGCAATCGCGGATGTCGAGCGACGGACGGGCTCCCCGGGCCGCAGTCGCAACGCTGCGAATTGTTCCCAGCAGGTCGTGCGCCAGTCGGCGTTTCGGCACGTAACTGGCTGCCCCTGCTTTCAGCGCCTCGACCGCCACATCTTCGCTCCCCATCGACGTCATGATGATGACCGGCAGGTGCGGATGCGTCTGGTGAATCGCCTCGACCAGTTCCAGGCCGGTCATCCCCGGCATGGTCAGGTCGGTCACCACCACGGCGGGATTGTCCGTTGCGAGCCGGGCCAGGGCCTGGGGACCATCTTCGGCATACGTGACCTGCCACCCGTCCCCCCGCTCGATCAGGGCTCCAGCGCGGCGGCGATCCATCACCGAGTCATCGACAACCAGGACGGTGTTCAAAGCGGGACTTTCCTGTTCAGGCAGAGGTCATTGGGAAACAGAGATCTGGACTCAGAACTCAACGGACTGGGGTCGGTCGCTCGGACAGGGTCCTCGGGGCGGCCTGGGACCGCAGCAGCGATTCGACCGCGGAAACCAGCTCGGCGTGGTCGGCTTCGACGCTCGCCAAGGCGTTCCGCAACTCCTCGGGTGAACCACTGGCCGCCAGTTTTTCCAACTGCCAGGCCGACTGCGTCGCGCGCCGGGCCCCCAGGTTGTCGGCGGAATTCTTCAGGGTGTGCGCCAGTCGCTTCAGCAGTGACCGGTCGAGGGTTTCCACGGCTCGGAACAGACCACGGATCTGCTCGGGGGCCGAGTCGCGAAAGAGCCCGGCGAGCTCAGCCAGCATCTCCGCATCCTGGCCAACGCGATCGAGTGCCGTGGGCAGGTCGATCGCCGATTCAACCCCCCTCGATCCGCCCGCTCGGGAGGGGGGCGGAGAATTGGCCAAACCTGGCTCTTCCGACTGCGAGTTGCCCGTCGGCGGGGAGGGTGGGGGGCTCGCGCCCGCCACTTCTGCCAAGCCGGGCCGGCCGGGGATGAGGCTCCAGGACGCCACCGGGCTGGTGGCGGAGGGAGACTTCCCGGACCCCTGCCCAGCGGGACAGGCGGCATTCCCGACCGCAGGGAGCAGGGCCGAAATCTGGGCGTGCAGCCGGGGGCGCTGAATCGGTTTTGTCGCGAAGTCGTCGCACCCGGC
>CAIUHT010001416.1 GCA_903898975.1 uncultured Planctomycetaceae bacterium | reverse complement strand
TCGCACCTGTGCTACGGGACATATGAACTCATGAGCAGAACCGTGCCTCAGCCACTCCCTGAGCGCTCCACGCAGCCCGAACCGGCTGTGCGGGGGCAAATTCGCGGTGGAGTTCCTTGGTCCCCACCGACCGCTGACTGGGGCGGACAGCGATTCCGCAGCGTCGTCGGGACTCCGTCGTCCCTGGTTCCGGCACGCCAAAACCGACGCGACCTTCGCTCTCCATCACCCCCCCCGCGTGAAACTGCGTTGAGATGCCCAGCCTGCGTCAATCGGCGGTCCCGGAAGGCCAATCTTCCCGAGGTCAGTCTTTCCGCGCGGGGAGCCGCTTCTCCAGCTCTCTCCGCAGCCGCTTCTCGGTCTTCGGGTCATCCCCAGTGTGCTGGTAGAGCACCTTTCCCTCCGCATCCAGCAGGATCACGTGCGGGAGAGACATCAACCCGATGTCCTCGGCGAAGTCGGACGCGTTGTAAAACATCCGGTACGTGTATTTCCGCTTCGTGACCAACTGCTTCGCCTGCACGATTTCCTCGCTGTCGGCATCCAGCGAGACGCCCGTCACGGTCAGTCCCCGGTCGGCGAATTCCTCGTGCAGTTCCTGCATCAACTGCAGCGTGATGCGACAGTTCGCGTGATCCCAGGTCGCCCAGAAGACCAGCAGGACCAGGTCGTCCGAGACTTCCCGCCAGCCCACCGGCTCACCCTGTGCCGACTGCCATTCGAAATCGGGCAGCGAATCGCCCGTCTCCAGCCCCGAGATGAGGGCGTCCACCACTTCACGGACCTCATAATCCCCCGGAATCTCGAGTTCGAAGTCGCTCGGGGTGACCTCGCGATTGGGTTCCAGGTCGCGGAAAGTCACCACGGTCGGTCGCGCGGGCGGGGCTTCGCGTCCCCGCATTCCCTCGGGAATTTCGCCGCGGGCGCGGCCTGCGGGGGTGGGCTCCTGGTCCCTCGGCTCGGGCTGAGCCCCGGCTTGATTTGAGGCCTCGGAGGTCGCCTCCCCTTCCGCAGGGGGGATCCGCCCGGGGGGGAACACCATCACCCGCCGGGGGAGCAGGTCGGACTGGGCCAAAAACAGACGGCGGACCTGCATGGGAACCTGCCCGGGTTTCTCGACGTTCTCGGTCTCTTCGCCGGATGGAGAGGGTTCTTCATCCCACAGGTGCGCCAGTGGGACCCGCACCTCAAGGACGTGGCAGAGTTCGTCGTTGATCTTGGTCGGGGGAAGGGCCACGACCTCGGTTCCCTCGGGGGCGAGATCGAGGGTGACCGGTCCGGGGAGAAAGCCGTTGTCGAGCAGTGGCACGAACAGCCCCAGCCCGGCGACGTTGAATTCGCCATCGAGAGAATCGTACTGGAAGATGACTTTTTCCTGAGGAACAAGCACGCGCAGCAGGGTGCCGTTGAAACAGATACGGAGCGGGACAACCGGCGTTTTGGTGGAGTCGGTCTCCTTCACCGGGGGGGCCTCGCCGGCGGGTTGTTTGGGACCACCCCGGGCGGGCTGAGGGACGGGACCCAGGGTGGAAACCTCGCCACGCATGTCAAACTGGACGCGCGGTGTGTCCGAATCGGCCGGCGTGGGAAGGCGGTTCCAGGTGACCTGGGCGGTGGCCCGCTGGCGCACGAGGGGGGCCGAGCCTTCGAGAAAGACCGGGGGAGCTTCGACGCGGGCGGGGTCCGGATTGGGGTCGGGGGCTTCGGCCTTGGGGGCGGGAATGTCGAATTCGAAGTCGGCGGTGTACCGCAGGGACTGCAGCCCGGCCAGTTTCCGCAACGACTCCTGGAACAGGGCGCGGGCTGCCTGCGGGGTGGGGCGCGAGGCGGGGGGGCGATCGGCGACCTGGCCGAACAGGGGAGTCGCCAGTCCCACCAGCCACATCAGTCCAAGGGCGAGTATGCGGTGCGGAGTCATGAACAGGAGCGTCGGCAGGGTCAGTCGAAGAAGTGCGAATTCACAAAACCGGGCTGGATTCACCCGTCGCGAGGCGGGCGCTGCGGGTTTAGACGGGAAAGGACCCGCCCCGGCAGACCTGACTGGCAGACATCATAAGCAGTCCGGGGCGACCGGGAGGACCACTTTTCCTGCCAGACGCGCATTTTCCGCAGAGGAACCCGCCCACCCGCCCACCCGCCCGAGAGTCCTGCAGGACTGCGGGAGCAAGGGGACGCGACACCGGCGACGTGATGGGCGGGCCGACCTCTCTTGTCTTGAGCCAGTCTTGTCTGGGACCAGTCTTGTCTGGGACCAGTCTGATCTGGGACCAGAGATCGAGCAGTCCGATGAGCCACACCCGTGAACGGGACTTCCACGCACGGGACTGGACGGAATTGGGTTGGGCCGGGCTGGGTTGAGGGCCCGGTCCCCGCGAGGGATGGAGATTGACCAGTGACCCACAGCCGGGCGAGTTCGTCCCAAACTTGGCCGGTGGAGTCTTCCCCGGGGAGGGACGATTCCGTTGCGAGAGTGCGTGCGACGTGCCGGGAGTGGCCGCAGGAGTGGGGCGGAACCTCTCAACTCCGCGGGAATCTGCTTGACATTCACCCAGTGGCGGGTCAATGTAAGGCATCTTTGATGCGTTCGTGGAGGCGGGGCTTCCCGAAACAAATCGAGGCCGGGGGGATGATTCACCGCAAATCTTGCGGAGAATCGCGGCAAACCGACAGCGGCACGCCGTGTCGGCGGGAGCCACTGAGGACGGGTGAGAGGAGGCCAGCGCGGCGGGACCGCGATGGAATCTCGCGTTGAGCCAGGCGTCTCACCGGTTGGTGGGGGACCAGTGCCTCGTTGAGCCGGGCGGGAGCGTGGCGGTGGGACAGGACGCCCGTGAGAGCGGGGGACGCGGACCGCGGATGGAATCGGCCATCGTTGTATTTAAGGTGAGCCGGGAAAGTGCGCCGGGAGAGTGCGCCGGGAGAGTGCGCCGGGAGAGTGCGCCGGGAGAGTGCGCCGGGAGAGTGCGCCGGGGGCTTGGGCCGTCGGCGATTGCCACACGAAGTGAACGCAGAGAGCGGGCCCTGGTGTTGGGGTCTGGCTTTCGCAACCTGACGAGAGCGAGGCAGGCATGTCGAAGCTGGGTGCGCGGGCGTGGGACTCGAAGGGGGCCGAGGTTCAGGCCGAGCCGGCCGATCTGAAGGCGGCAGAAGAACTGGCCAGGATCTTCGGCCAGATGAACGAGCAGTTGGCCCGGGTGATTCACGGGCAGCAGGACGTGCTGCGGCAGGTGCTGATCGCGATGTTCGCGCAGGGGCACTGCATGCTCGAAGGGGTTCCCGGGCTGGCGAAGACGCTGATGATCTCGACGATCTCGCAGCTGCTGTCGCTGGAGTTCAAGCGGATCCAGTTCACGCCCGACCTGATGCCGTCGGACATCACCGGGACCGAAATTCTTGACGAAGAAGAGGGAACCGGCCGGCGGCGGATGCGGTTTGTGAAGGGGCCGGTCTTCACCAACATCCTGCTGGGGGACGAAATCAACCGGACCCCCCCCAAGACCCAGGCGGCGCTGCTGCAGGCAATGCAGGAGTACCAGGTGACATGTGCCGGGGAGACGTTCAGCCTGCCCCGTCCGTTCCTGGTGCTGGGGACGCAGAACCCGATCGAGCAGGAAGGGACTTACCCGCTGCCCGAGGCGCAGCTGGACCGCTTCATGTTCAAGATCCTGGTCGATTACCCGACCTTTGAAGAGGAGTTGGCGATCGCCGAGCAGACCACCAGCGGGACCCCGCCCAAGCTGGCGGCGGCGCTGACGGCGGAAGACATTGTGCGGCTGCAGCAGGTGGTGCGGAAGGTGATTGTGGGGCGGTCGGTCTCGACGTACGCGGTCAAGCTGGTGCGGGCGACGCGGCCGAAGTCGGACGAAGCCCCCGACTTCATCCGCAAATACCTCAGCTGGGGGGCGGGACCACGGGCCTGCCAGGCGCTGCTGCTGGGAGCCAAGGCGAACGCCCTGCTCGATGGCCGCGTGCATGTCTCTTCGGAAGACATCCGGTATGTCGCGTTTCCCGTGCTGCGGCACCGCCTGACCACCAGCTTCGCCGCCGAGAGCGACAGCATCACCACCGACGACATCATCGATCGCCTGTTCACCGTGATCCGCGAGGGCGAGTGATGGCTGAAAGCTACCTGGATCCCGCCGGGCTGGCCCGGGTGGGCAACATGGAGCTGGTGGCCCGGCAGGTGGTGGAAGGGTTCATCACCGGTCGGCATCGCAGCCCGTTCCACGGGTTTTCGGCCGAGTATCTCGACCACCGCGCGTACACGCCGGGCGACCAGATCTCGACCATCGACTGGAAGGTGCTGGCCCGCACCGACAAGTACTACGTCAAGCTGTTCGAAGACGAGACGAACCTGCGGGCCAACATCCTGCTCGACTGCTCGCGGTCGATGGCCTTTCAGAGCGGGGAGCTGTCGAAACTGGGTTACGGCTGCTACCTCGCCGCCGCCCTCGCGCACCTGCTGCTGAGGCAGAACGACGCAGTCGGGCTGACGCTGTTCGACACCGACATCAAGACCTTCATTCCCCCGCAGGCGCACCCGACGCAGTTTCGGCGGGTGCTCGACGCCCTCGACGCCAGCGCGTCCGAGGGGGACACCGCTGTCGGGCCGGTGCTGCACCGGGTCGCCGAGCGGATCCGGCGCCGGGGGCTGGTGATCCTGATCAGCGACCTGCTGGACCGTGAAGAGGCGATTGCCCAGGGGCTGCAGCACTTCCGGCACGACAAGCACGAGGTGCTGGTCTTCCATGTGCTGGACCCCGCCGAGCTGAAGTTTCCCTGGGACCGCACCACCCGCTTCAAAGACATGGAGGGGGCGGGACGGGTCGTGGTGAATCCCAACAGTCTTCGGCAGAAGTACCTCGAGCGGATCGGGCAGTTCACCGCCAATCTGCAGGCGGCGTGCGCGCAGCGGAAGATCAGCTACCACCTCGCCGAGACCAGCCAGCCGTACGATGCCTGTCTCGCAGAGTTCCTCGACAAGCGTGCGAGGCTGGGCTGACCCATGAACGCGCTCCCGCTGCTCAACCCCAGCCTGCTGTACTTTTTGCCGATCGCCGCGATCCCGGTGATCCTGCACCTCTTCACGCTGTTTCGCGTCAAGACGGTCGATCTCAGCACGTACCGCTTCCTGTTCGACAGCTATGTGCAGCAGCGGCGCAAGACAAAGTTTGTCGAAGCGCTGATCGCCCTGCTGCGGACCCTCTTCCTGCTGCTGCTGGTGGGCATGCTGGCCCGCCCGGCGATCCAGCACTGGGACCGCCTGTTTGGCGGCGGGGGGAGTGGCCGCGATGTGGTGCTGCTGGTCGACACCTCGGTCAGCATGAACACCACCGCCGCGGGGAAGTCGGCGCTCGACCGCGCCAAGGGAGTGGCTCGCGAGATTGCCGACCGCCTGGG
>CAIUHT010001415.1 GCA_903898975.1 uncultured Planctomycetaceae bacterium | reverse complement strand
GCGGTCGCTGCTGCTGGTGGCCATGGGGGTCTGGCTCCGCACCGCACCGAACCAGCCCACCAACTTCACCTTCGAAGACACGCTCAGCCAGATTGGCCTGGGGTACTTCCCCCTGTTCCTGCTGGCAACGGTCGCCTGGCCGTGGCAGGTGGTCGCGGTGGTCGGTCTGCTGCTGGCCACCTTTGGGGCCTTCGCCCTGTTTCCCCTCCCCGCTGAATCGCTCGACCTGACCACCGTGGGGGTCACTCCCGAGTTTGCCACCCAGCACAACGCCACGGGCTTTCTCGCGCACTGGAACAAGAACACCAATTTCGCCTTCGCGTTCGACCGCTGGTTCCTCAATCTCTTCCCGCGTCCCGAACCGTGGCAGTTCAATCGGGGTGGATACTCGACCCTCAACTTCGTCCCGACCCTGGCGACGATGCTGCTGGGGTTGTTGGCCGGGGGCTGGCTGCGGCGGTCGATCGCCGCGTGGCCCAAGCTGCTCGGCCTGTGGGGCTCGGGCGTGGCGCTGCTGGGGCTGGGCTGGGCGGCGGAACACTACGGGGTCTGCCCCAGCGTCAAGCGGATCTGGACCCCGGCCTGGGTCCTGGTGAGCGGCGGGTGGTGCTGCCTGCTTTTGGGACTGTGCTATGCGATTCTCGACTGGGGGGGCTGGCGCCGCTGGGCCTGGCCCGTCACCCTGGTGGGCATGAACTCGATCGCCGCCTACTTCCTGGCCCACGGGTTTGAGTCGTATCTCGAAGCCCGCTTCAACAGCCATTTCGGGGCGGGCTGGCCCGGCTTTCTCGGCGATCCGTGGAAGGGGCTCGCGCGCGGTGCCATCCTGCTGCTCTCCCTCTGGCTGGTGCTGGCCTGGCTCTACCGCCGCCGGATCTTCATTCGCGTCTGAAAGACCCCGGCCCGCCGGAACACCGCGCACCCGCAGGCAGGCCGCCCGCGACTTAGCGTGTGACAGAGCCGGAGTTCCATCCCGCCCGTTGAGCGCGCGTGGCATTCGAGCAGCGCCCTGCACTGAGTCGGCCTGACCCAGCGACGTTCCCAGGCCTGGTGGAGCACAACGCGTGTCCCGCTGGGGTCAGAGCGTTGCGACCGCCACGCTGCGCGACACTCGTCACGCGCTGCGGGTCTTGGGTCACATGCCGCAGGCGTTCGGCCAGTCGCCGTGCACCGTCGGTCAATCGACAAACACGAACTCGTTCAGGTTGAGCAACACCCGGCACAGGTTGGGCAGGCCAAACTCCTCGGCGTGGGCGGTGAGGGCCGCGAGGGTCTCGGCGTCGGGCGCCCGCCCCGTGCACTCGCGATACAGCCCGGCGAGGCGATCACTCAAGGGACCGGGTTGAGCCGCCAGGCGCTGCGCGGTGAAGTCCGACATCGCCAGCATGAACCCATTGTTCAACAGTGCCAGTGCCTGCAACGCCGACAGGCTTTCGTTCCGCCGGTCGACCTGGATTGACGGGTCGGCACAGTCGAGCGTGGTCATGAAGGGCTGCTGCTGCGACCGCACAATGAACCGGTACACCGACCGCCGATGCAGTTTCGGGTCCATTGGATCGGCCAGCTCGTACTCGTAATGGGGCGAATGATCGGGCTTGTCGATCACGAAGTCCTGGAAGCTGGGGCCCCCCATGGCCAGGTTCAATCGCCCGGCGATCTGCAGTGCCGCGTCGCGGACCGCCTCGGCCTCCAGCCGGCGACGGTTCATCCGCCACAGCAGCCGATTGTCGGAATCGACCGCTTCAGCCTCGGCCCTCGGAGCACTGGTCTGGCGGTACAGCGAACTGCAGACCAGCAACCGGTGCAGCGACTTCAAAGAGCCACCGCGGTCGCGAAACCAGGCCGCCAGCCAGTCGAGCAGCTCGGGATGGGTGGGCAGACGTCCGTTACGGCCAAAGTCATTGGGCGTCTCGACCAGGCCGCGCCCAAAGTGATAGTGCCAGGTGCGGTTCACAATCGACCGCCACGTCAATGGGTTGGCGGGGTCGGTCAGCCACAGGGCCAGGGCCCGACGACGCTCGCCTTCCCCCGCCTCGGGAGCCAGTTCAAACGCGTGGGGCAGGGCGGTGACCGCCGAGAGGGCCCCGGGCGCCACTTCTTTGCCTGGCTTCTGCACATTCCCCCGCTCGAGCAGGGTGATGACCCGCGGCTTTCCTCCGTCGGGCCCGGTCCCTCGGAACGCCCCGCCCCCCGTGTGCACCGCCCCGATGTACGCCATCCGCTGCGGGGGCAACGCCGCGAGTGCTCTTTGGACCTCCGCGAGTTCGTCGGTCAATCGCTGGCGTTCCGTTCGCTCCGCGGGCAGCAACGCCTGGTCGAAGACCCGGTCGCGCTCGGCTTGAAGTTCGGCCAAGCCCTCGGGGGCGGTTCGCCTGGCGTCGGGGTACAGCCCATCAACCAGGTTCTTGCGGCCCCACCGCGGGCCCGCTTCGATCGAATCGAGCGAAGTGACCCGCGCGCCTGCCGCCAGGTTCTTCCCCTGGGCGTCCCGCACTTCCAGCTCGGCCAGGCTGAAGATGTAGTCGTTCGAGCGCGTGGCCAGTCGGGTCGCCGAGACCCGCACATGCCGGGTGCGAATGGTCGCCTCGTCGGCCAGCAGGTGGGTCTGCGGTGCCAGCTTCGGGTTCGTCACGTTCCCGGCGGTGAAGTCGGCGATCACGCGGACGTTCTGGGTGAACGCCTCGTCGTCGGCGGTCTCCACGCGGTACCGCACCGGGAAGCCAAACCCGGCACCGATGTTGCCGAAGTCGTCGTAACACGGACGCAGCACCACGCCTCGCACGTCGGCTTCCTGGGGCAGGTTGACCTGCACCCACTTCAGGTCGTCGGGCTTGGCCGAGATCTCGCTGTGGTAGCCAAACTCAACCCCCTGCAGCTGGCCGGGAGGAACTTTCTTCAGGTCGGCCAGTCGGCGGTCGAGTTCGGCGAGCGGCGCCCCCCCGCGCTCCACCACCCGGGCGGAGATCTGGCCCTCGGCCGCCTGCAGGCTCGCCCGACGGGCGGTCAATTGCTGCCGTTGCGTGGCGGTGGCCGGGTCGGCGTCGTAGGCGCGGTCGGTTCGGTCGATGGCGGCGAAGACCGCCTGCAGCCGGT
>CAIUHT010001414.1 GCA_903898975.1 uncultured Planctomycetaceae bacterium | reverse complement strand
CCGCACTGATTTCCACCAACCCGCCGCCACCGCTGCTGGTTTAACCACCACCGCAATCCTGAACTTTCGCGGAGCAGTCGAGCCCACGGCTGTTTGTCCTGCGGCTGTCTGAACCAGCGAGGTTGAAGCCGGGTCGCTCCGTGGCTGGTTCCCGTTCCACACTCCGCCATCGAGGCGGGACCGCATCGTCGCAGATCACTCGGTCTCCCGTCGAACGAGGAGGGCCGTCTCGACCCCTCATCAAAGCGGGCCCACAGCCCCGACTCGCGCCCCGCAGTCCGCCCCCTCCGAGGATTGCTCCCCGAAGGAGGCGGGGCGGGCATCTTCCATTACGAGGTTGTTGTTCCCATCCCCTGCGAACTGCTCGATTGCTCGGTTTGAGCCGGGTCATTCGCAGCGGCTGGCTGATGCAGATTGTGCAGCGCCTCGTTGGTCAATCGTTCGGCCAGTTCCCGCAACTGCTGCTGCTCGGGCCCATCGACCACCTGAAAGCCCGATTTTTCGGCGATCAGCAGGTTCAGCAGCATTCCCACCAGGCCCGAACCGACCCCACCCCCGCTCGGCTCCTGGCCACCCCCCGCCCCGATGAAGACCCGCTCGGGAACCAGGGGCTGGGTCGCCTTCGACAACTGTTCCGACACCCCGGCGATCGCGAACAGCCGCGGGTCGCCGTACGACGAAACCTTCTTCAACAGCACCGCCGCCTCGGCCAGCCCGATCTGCATCGCCCGCTGGGCTTCACCGCGACCGGCGAGCGTGGTGCTCCGGCTGCGGGCCTCGGCGAGCAGCACCGTCTGGTCAGCCTCGCGGCGGGACCGTTGCAGCTCGGCGTCGGCGACGACGATGGTCTGCTCGGCCTGCCGGCGGGAGCGGTTGAGCTGCCCTTCGGCTTCAACCGCGACCTGCTCGGCCTGCTTGCGCGACTTGGCCAGTTCGGCAGCCGCCTGGTTTTCAACAATCTCGATCTGCACGCGGGCGTTGGTCAGCTGCGTCTGCATGTTGGCCTGCGCCTGCGCTTCATTCAGCATCCGCAGCCGGTCGGCCGCGTCCCGCTGCCGGTCGTACGTTTCCAGCTGCTCAATCGACAACTGGCGGGTTCGCAACTGCTCGAGCAGGGCGCTGATCTTCGTGTCTCCCTCCTCGGCGTCGGGCTTGCCAATCAGCACGTCCACGCACTCCATGTCGAACTCGTGGAACTTCCGCCGCAGCTCCTCTCGGGCTTCCCGCTGGATGGTGTCGCGGTCGTGCAGCAGTTCGAGCATGGTCTTTTTGTGGGCAATGTCGCGGAAGTAGGCGCTCAACATGGGGTCGAGCGTCTGGGTGATCAGCTTCTTCACATCGCCGAACCGCTGGATCACGTTCGGGGCCCGCTGGTAGTCGATGTGCACCACGACCGACAGGGGGAGCCGGGGCTCGTAGGCGTCGCGGGTCACCAGGTCGATCGATCGCAGGCTCTCGTCATAGCGGTGCGTCTCCGATTTGCCGGTGATCCAGTGCAGCACGAAGTTGGTGGTGGGGACCAGCACAATGCTTCCCGCGTAGGTGTTGAAGGCGTACTTGCCCGGCCCCAGGGGCCGTTCCCAGACACCCCGTTCCCCCTCCGAGACCCGCTCGCCGTGGCGGAAGCTCGCCCCCGACAGGTCCTGCCCCGCCTTTCCGTAGTAACTGACCACCACCCCCACGTAGCCAATTGGAACCACCGTCTTGGGAATCATCTGGGCGGTGGCGAACCAGTGGTTGAGGAAGTAGGTCCCGTCGGTGAGGGGCTGATACTGCCGCCCCCGCCGACCCCCCGCCGCGAGGAACGCTTCGGGGTCCTGGAAGTTGTTGTGATCGCGGGCATCGCCCGGCTTGGTGGCGACAGTGGGAGCGATGATCTCACCCGGGTCGATCGACGGGCCGTCAT
Source organism: uncultured Planctomycetaceae bacterium (assembly GCA_903898975.1). Taxonomy (GTDB): domain Bacteria; phylum Planctomycetota; class Planctomycetia; order Planctomycetales; family Planctomycetaceae; genus UBA10511. Next base: position 5,605 of record CAIUHT010001414.1, on the reverse strand, counting down.
GCACCGTCACAATCGCGATGCTGTCGACGGGCTGCTGCAGTTCGGGATGCAGCGCGTCGGTGGTCATCAGGGCGCCGCCCACGACGACCGGGCTGAACCCCTGCGCCAGCTTCAGCATTTCGACCCACTGCTTGAGCTGTGCCGCCTCCGATTTCAAAAAGCCCTCGCTCAGGCAATGGACATGTTCCTCGGTGATCACCACGAACAGGGCCGGGTTGATCGCATACACCCCTTCGCGCAGGATCGCCCGCTGGCGACCGCGCTGCCCGCAGGGGGACATTCCCTGGCGATTGCCCAGCAGAAACCGCCGGGCGTCCTGGAAGTGATTGCAGTCGACCACGCGGGCCAGCGTCTGCGAGGCGGGAAGCGCTTCGCCGTCACGGGCGTAGACGTATCCAATCCGTCCCTGCCGAATGGTCACCAGCTTGTGCTTGTGAATGCGGTACTGCCACCGCGGGTACGTGAAGTGCAGCCCACCGCGGAGCAGTTCCGCCTGAAACCCGGCTTCCCCCCGCAGCGCGATGATCTGTCCATCGGGCACCGAGCCCTTGGCCGACCACAGCTTCTCGACCACTCCCACGCTGTCGTTCGGGATGGCGCGAACCACCAGGTACAGCGGCACCACGATGAGCAGCAGCAGCAACACCATTCCCGTCGAGGGAGGCCAGGCAGCCAATACCAGTGGAGAGACCTCTCCCAGGATGACCCAACTCAGATAACTCATTGCCAAGTGCATGGCAGACCCTTCCGGCAACACGGCGGGCGGAACACGGCGGGCAAGCGGGCCAGGTCAGCGCACGACGCCACTCGCCCGGACCGATCTGGCCCCCAGGGCGAGCGACATCCATCAACGCAGACTCAGCCAATCGGGCGGGAACCGCTCACGGTCGCGCTGGTCGTTCGCCCCGGGCGTGCCCCAACGGCCGACCAATCGGGTCAGCCAGGAAGTGCACCGTCAGAACGAGGGCCAGACGCTGTGGGAAGGCGGTGCCTGCCGCACCAGTTCTCACTCGCGACCCGCGGGGATTGCCAGGCGCAGACTTCTGGCGAGCAGAGTGCCAGGGCCGGCGGGAGACAATTCGCCAGGGGAGAGCCAGGAGACGTGGTGGGCGGGGAGCCCGAGGTCGCCGGGTGAGGGGAGCCCAACCGGGCTCGAACCCGACTCAAACGCCACGCAGTGTCGAACCGCTGTGAAGCCAAAACTGACCAACAGGGCACTGCGTCGCGGAGAAAGGCGACCGGGATGCCCATCCAATCGAAGCCGCCACCAAGGCGACTTCAACCTGCGAGGTTAGCTGACGGGCTCGGGCTTGAATGACACCCTGAGCAGCCTGTGGCGCGGATTTCTCCCCCCGCCTGGTGGCCGCTCTTCGCCCCAGGATGACCCAATTTCTCGGGCCATCCACTGGTTCCCCCGCTCCCGGATTCAGCTCCGAGACTCGGTTGCTTGGTTCCCATTTTACACGATGACGCAGGCGGCGGAGCAAAGAGCTTTTTCGATTTGCCGCAAGTCATTGCCGTCCAATGCCTTGTGCCAGGCCCCGTGCGTGATGCCGGAGCGCATTCAGCCGGGAAAAATCAGCCACGACCGGTCGACTGACCGGGGAACAGCGCGACTGCCGAATGGGGAGATCCGGTCGGGACTGTGCCAGAGGACGGGGTTTCAGCCCTGCAAACAATGGGTGGCCCCAAAAAAAGTAGAATGACCCCTTTTTTGGGCTCACGACGCAGCGTTCGCCAGCTCCGCGATCCACCACTGATAGGCCGGCATGGTGGGGTTTGGGCTGAACTGGGCGAGGAGCTGGATGTCCCGCAGGACCGCACGGAGCGTCGCTGGATCGGGTTGTGTCACGTCAGCCCAACGCTGGATGAGCGCGGGGCAGCTCACGACGGTCAGGCCCGCCTGTTGGGCGACCCGGATCGCCTTGCGATCGTCGGTCGCCAGGACCCAGCCTCGCTGCTCGGCAAGGGCCAGGCACATCGCCTCGCCATCCGAACGGAAAAGTGCGGCGTAATGCACAAACCGGTCTTCCTCGGTCGGGTTGTCCGGTTCGCACGTCTGCAACACGCCGCTGGCAATCAGCGGCGACAGATCCGCGGGGACCCTCACGAACTGGCCCGGCTCGACCGGGTCGTACTGGCGGACGTGCTGCACTTCACGCTGCACGGCGGTCGGGATCTGCCAGTTCCAGCCAGCCGCGCGCAGTATGGCCTCGGTGTGCCCGGTGGCCAGCAGGTCGATCAGGCAGCAGGCGTCGAGGGCTGCGTTGGTCATCATCCGGGCGGGTCGTCTCAGGGGGCGCCACTCAGCAGAGAGCGGTCAAAGTCCAGCGGCAGATCCCCCGTTTCGCCGTTCGAACCCACCTCCCGGCTGGTCAGCGTGCGACTCACAATCTCCCGGGCCCTCACAATGTCGCACCGCAGGTAGTGGGCCAGTTCGCTGTCACCAATCTCGGCCCGTGCGTAGGCGTGGACGGCGAGGTACTTGTACCGCTCGGGGTAGGGTTCGTCGTTCGTCGGCAGCGCGGGGAGCCCCAGCAATTCTGCCGCCTTCCGGGGGGCGAACCTGGCCTCCCTCAGGAACGCCCAACTCCCCTTCGGGATCAGCCCCAGTTCCTCCAGCCGCAACGCCATGGCCCCCACCGAGACGAAGTAAAAGTGACTCAGGCGGCGCAGGTCGGCTACCTGGAAGTCTTTCGTGGTCGTCACGATGTCGTGGAATCGCTGGCGGACCGAACTGGCGGGCATCAGGAAGCAGAGGGCGAACGACTCGGCGAAGCGCTCGTTGGCCGGTTTGCGTCCCCCGGAGTTGAGATAGTCGATCCCGGGCTTGTACCGGTCGACAATGAGGTGGCCGTATTCGTGGACCATCGTCACCCGGCGACGTTCGGGGGGGTGCTTGCGGTTGACGAGGATGCAGCAGCCCAGGTCGGCCGTGTAGGCGTACATCCCGGCGATCGCCGAGGGGAGCATGCTGCTGTAGAAGATCCGCAGCCCGACATCCCACTCGAGGGTGCTGCGGAGCGAGATAACGGGCTGATCGCCCAGGCCAAGCCGGCGGCGCTCCTGGTCGGCCACCCCCTCGGCGAGCCTGGCAGCATCGATGCGGGTGTCGAGCGTGACCTCGGGCGGGTAGTTGAACCGCAGCGGAGCATGCATCATCCGCTCGAGGTCGCGGTAGTCCTCGGCCAGGCCGCGCAGGTCATCGATGGCGGCTTGCAGGGCCAGCTCATCGGTCCCCTTCATTTTTTCGGCGACCGCCCGCAGGTGGGGCTGGAGATCGACGACCGGTTCGGTGGGCCGAACCAGATCGTTGACCTGCTTGCCAAGGAAGGGAGCCAGCTTGGCGATCTCGGCGGTCTTGGCAAGGCGGTCGCCCTTCTCGATGGCGATGTACGTGGGCCGACTGCACCCCAGGTACTCCGCCACCTCCTCCTGCGTCTTGCCTCGAGCCTTGCGGGCCTCGGAGATACGCAGCCCCACGATCCGGGGGTCGAGCGTGTCAGACTGGGACATGGTTGGCTCGCGGGGTTGCCGGTTGTTTTGGGAGTCAGGCGATTCGTTTTCGATGGAGCCAGACAATGGACTCAAGTCAGCCGACGCGACCTGTGAATGCCTGGGTCCAATCGGGGCTGGATGGCCCGAAAGGGAATGAAATGATTGTCGGATTCCGGTTTTACAAAGTCAATTCGTACTTTGTCATTGTGTGTAATATGTCAATTCACGGGGCCCGGGTGTTACACGGCAATTCGACGATAAATGGGCAGCTCTGATTGGCTGTTTCCAGTTTGCCTCCCCAGTGGATCGGTCGCACTGGATCCCGTTCTGACGGGGAGAGGGGGGACGAGGAAACCATTCCACGGCACGCGTCTTCGCTGTCCCGAGTGCGACCCACTTTGTGCGTTCCCGGGAGAGGAACTCGCTCCGGGCCCAGCGGGAGCCACCGCAGTTGGAGACCCTGGGTTCGCGCCCCCACCCTTGCCCCGTTCCCCATCACGACTGGCATGAGAACGCGCTCATCTGGCATCAGCCGGCGGGATCAAATCCCGTGCAGCGTCGATGTCTTAGATCGGCGCGTGTTGTGCGGACGGCGGGTTAGACAACCCCTGCAGGATGGAATCCCCATCGGAGCGGTCACCCGGGGTAGCCACCGGGGTTTCTACCCAGGCTCGATGAGAACGCCCCTCCGGCGATTGTCGCTGGGTGACCGCGTCGCGCTCGGGGAAGACCGGCTCGGGTTGCGGTTTGAATCGCCCGCTTTCTGCCCGTTCCCGGGGCCGCGGGTTACGGTGTCCCCTGGTAGCGGACGCCCAGCCAGATCGTCGGTTCAGTGGGGGTGGTCCAGTCGACCCGGTGCTTCTGGAACGCCGGGATGTTGATGAAGTCGCCCACGCGCATCTCGACGAGTCCGTGTTCGAACTGCAGTCGGGCGGCTCCCTGGAGGACAATCACCCATTCATGCTGAGGCTGGTCGTACCAGAAGTCGTGAGCCGAGGCGTGACCGTGGGAAATGATCCGCTCGATTTTCACATCGTTGGCGCGAATCAGGGTCTGGACCACTTCCTTGGGGAGTTCTGTGGGCAGGTCTTCGAAGAGGTTGGCGACTCCCTCGGCGACTGGTTGGCTGCTCGACGGCAATCGATCAAAGCGGGGCACGGTGCGGCCCTCGACCGAGACGTTTTCGGTGAACATCGCCCGGGGACGAACCCACAGACCCCGCTCGCCGTACTCGGGGCGGTAGACCACAAACTCTTCGAGCGTCTCACTGTGTCGGGCGGTCCCGACCACGGTGTACTCGGGGCCTTTGTAATGCCGGTAGCGGCCGGGGGGCAGGTCGTGCATGGCGTCGATGTCTCCGGAAGCGATGGTCGTGGTCACCGCGGGCGATCCCGTTGCGCGGCTGGCACCCAACGGCGGGCACCCAACGGCGACAGGGGCAGCCTACCACACGGAGGTAGTCGTGTCCGATTCGGTACCCCGACGGTCTTGAAAGAGGAGTAAGACGGGTTCGGGAACCCGGTGCAGAGGCCTGAGGCTGACCCTCAGCCACCGCCACCGAGTCGAGCACGGATCACGAAAAAAAAGAACAAAATCGACTTGGTGATTGATTGGCCAGCGGTAGGATGGAAAAGGGGACCGGAGGGGCACGAGGGGGAACGCCAGCGCAACGGCCCCGGACCGCGATCGCAGCCGGGCGATGGGTTTTTGATTCCGAGGTCGGCGAGCCAGCACCGCACAAAAGCTTGGCGGAGTGCGTGAATCGCCACAGGATTGATAGACGGGCCTTGATGCGACGGCCGGTAGCTTTCGGGCCGGTTTCACGTCGACAGTGACTTGGCGGAGCGAGTTGGCGGAGCGAGTTGGCGGAGCGGTGTTGGCGGAGCGGTGTTGGCGGAGCGGTGTTGGCGGTGCTCTCAGCTGTTGACGCCAATCCCACAAGCGGCTTCCGATGCGATTGTCAGGAGTCGGTGCGGGACTCGAATTTAACGTCGTGCCTGGCGGTGTCCGTTGGCTGAGTCGAAGTTGGCGGAGTGAGTCGGCGGACCGACTTGGCGGAGTGGCTTGGCGGAGTGGCTTGGCGGAGTGGCTTGGCGGACCGGGTTGG
>CAIUHT010001413.1 GCA_903898975.1 uncultured Planctomycetaceae bacterium | reverse complement strand
TTCATGCTCGCGCGGGACAATCCAACTCATTTCGCCACATTACCCCGAGCCATTCCGCTCGCACAAGTGAGGCTTGATCCGTCTCGCACCGCCGATCCGCGCCACCTACAATCAAACCGGTCAATCATGTCTGCCAATCACTGCGGGCCATGTCTCAAATTGGCCCACTGTTCGAACTCCGCCCGACTCACGCTGCCGTCGCATGCCCTGCCGTCATTTTCTGGTCTGTTGCCTGCTCGCCGCCAGCCTGTCGCTGGCCGCCGGTGTGCCACGCACCTGGTCGGCAGAGGAGGTTGACACAGCCCCCACCCCCATCGGTGATGCCTGGAACGACCCGCGCAATCCGGTGGTCCAGCGGTTTGGTCGAGCCCGTCTCGAGCTCTGGTCGCTGCGTCCCGTTCAACCGGTCGCGATTCCCGACGCATCGGTGGAAGAACCCAGCGGTTCACAACCCATCGACCGATTCATCGCCGCCCGGCTGGCTGCTCACCAGCTGCGGCCCAATCCTCCCGCCGATCGGCGAACCCTCGCCCGTCGGGCCTCGTTCCAGCTGATCGGGCTCCCCCCCGACCCACAGCGACTGCGCGATCTGCTTGACGATGACCGCCCCGATGCCTTTGTCCGCTATGTCGATGAACTGCTGGCGTCGCCGCGGTATGGCGAACATGGGGCCCGGCTGTGGCTGGATGTGGTTCGCTACAGCGACAGCAATGGATTCGACTGGGATGAATTCCGTCCCGAGGCGTGGCGTTTTCGCGACTATGTCATCGCCTCGCTGAATGCCGACAAACCCTTCGACCAGTTCCTCGTCGAGCAACTGGCGGGCGATGAACTGCTTGCCGGCCCGCCCCAGTCTCACGAAGAGCAGCAGGCCCTGCTGGCCACCGGCTACCTCCGGCTGGGCCCGCACGACAATGCGGCTCCGCTCTTCAATGAACAAGACCGCTCGCGCGCCGAGTTGATGGCCGACCTCGTCGAGACCAGCGGCAGCGTCTTTCTCGGTCTCACCCTCTCGTGCTGTCGGTGCCACGATCACAAGACCGATCCACTGCTGCAGGCCGATCATTTCCGTCTGCGGGCCTTCTTCGAGGCGGTTCGCCCCGCCGATGACCTCGCGGTCGACCTCGCCCCGATTCAACACGAGATCGAAACCCACAACCAGCAGATTGACGCGCAGCTCACCGAGATCGCGGCTCAAAAAGACCACTGGCTCGCAACGGTCAAGCAGCGGCTGAATGCCGAGGGGAAGACCGATCCCTCAGAGGCCGACATTGACCAGGCTCTCAGCGAGGCCGAGAGACAGGAGAGGGACCACTTTCAGTCTCGCGAAAAAGAACTTGGCTCGCAGAGGCGAAGTCCGCAATCCGCCCTGCTGATGACCGATGCTCCCGGAGACGTTTCCCCAACGCACGTACTTTTCCAGGGCGATTATCGCACTCCCCGCGAACCGGTCTCGGCCGGATTCCTCTCGCTGCTCGATCCCGCCCCGGCTGACATCGTACGGGGAGCCAACACAGCCACCACGGGCCGGCGTCTGACCCTCGCCCGCTGGATGACCGATCCATCCAACCCCCTCACCCGCCGCGTGGTGGTGAATCGTGTCTGGCAGGCGCTGTTTGGACAGGGGCTGGTGGCCACCCCCAACGATTTCGGACTCTCGGGGGTTCCCCCCACCCATCCCGAACTGCTGGACTGGCTCGCCGACGAGTTGTTGAACAACGGCTGGTCGCTCAAGTCGCTGCAACGGCAGATTCTCCTCAGCGACACCTGGCAACAGAGTTCACAGGTCCCACCCGATCAGGCTGGCCGCGATACCCACAACGTATGGCTCGGTCGGTCCAACGTGCGACGCCTCTCGGCCGAGCAGCTTCGCGACGCCCTGTTGGCCACGTCGGGACTTTTGACCAGCAAGCACGGCGGTCCTCCGGTCTGGCCCGAATTGCCCGCCGAGATCCTGCAGGCCAATCCCGCCTTTCTCGACGACAACGCGACGCGCACCAAGGGTTGGTACCCTTCCCCACCGCACGAGCAACATTGCCGCAGCCTGTTTCTCGTTCAGAAACGAGGGGTGAAGGTCCCCTTCCTGGAAACGTTCGATCTTCCCGAGAATATCGTCTCTTGCGGCCGGCGAAACTCATCGACCGTCGCCCCGCAGGCGCTGTCGCTGCTGAACTCGGACCTCGCACTGGCCGCCTCCCTGGGACTCGCCCAGCGGGTCACGTCG
>CAIUHT010001412.1 GCA_903898975.1 uncultured Planctomycetaceae bacterium | reverse complement strand
TGGCGGAGTGGGTTGGCGGAGTGGGTTGGCGGAGTGGGTTGGCGGAGTGGGTTGGCGGTGTGGGTTGGCGGTGTGAGGGGGCGAGGTCCACTGGCGACGGCGGGAGGGTGACGCAGACTCGGATCGACGCCTGAGCTGCCTTGAGGTTCCTCGCTCGGCTGGCTGACAGCTGCGCGTGACTGGTCCGGCCGGGCTAGCCGGCCCCTCAGGGGTTGCAGGCGGGCTTGGGCCGACGGAAACCAAATCTCACGAAAATTCGCCGATCGCTCGCACTTCCGCAGACTCGCGAATCCCGCACGCGCGGGCGTCTGCACGTCATTTCGACTCGGTTCCCCGTCCGGTCTGCCTCCTCGGCTGCAAAAATCGGTCGCGGTCAATACGATCCTCCCCGACCCCCCCGGTGCCGCGTTGTGGCCTCGTTTCCGAACGGAGTCGCCGATCGAGCCCGTGGCGTCGAGCCCGTGGCGTCGAGCCCGTGGCGTCGATCCCGTGGCTTCGATCTCGCGCCGCAGTCTCCCTCCCGCGGGATTTCCACGTTCTCTCACCCTCTCACGGGCTGGACCGCCGAGCCAGTCTGGCTCATTCACCGTGCCAACCCGGCGGGCAGCACGAGCACTGCGGTCGGGCACACCGCAATCCCGATCAAGGCGGCCTCATCTCGGGCAGCAGGAACAACTCATGGAACAGCGACTCTTGGGACAGACGGGACTCAAGCTCCCCGTCCTCAGCTTTGGTGCCTCCTCCCTTGGGCAGGAGTTCCGCAGCGTCGATCTCAACGATGCCCTGCGCTCGGTTCGCACGGCCCTCGACCTGGGCATGAACTTCATCGATACCTCCCCGTTCTATGGCCGGGGACTCAGTGAATGCCTGCTTGGATTCGCCCTCCGCGGCGTCCCCAGGGACAGCTACCTGCTCGGGACCAAGCTCGGTCGCTATGCCCGCGATCATTTCGACTTCTCGGCCCGCAGGGTCGTCGAAAGTGTCGATATCAGCCTCCAGCGGATGGGGGTTGACCACCTCGATGTGCTGCTGTGTCATGACATCGAGTTCGTGGACCTCCGGCAGATTGTCGAGGAAACCCTCCCCGCCGTCCGCAAACTGCAGCAGCAGGGGAAGGTCAAGCTGGTGGGCATCAGCGGGTACCCGATGCACATCTTCCGCACGATCCTGGCCCAGGCCGACCTGGATGTTGTGCTCTCGTACAACCACTACACGCTGCAGAACACCATGCTGGCCGACCTGGTGCCGCTGCTGCGGGCGAAGGGTGTTGGCATCATCAATGCCGCCCCCTTCTCGGCCCGCCTGCTGACGCGTGCTGAACTCCCGCCGTGGCACAAGGCGACTCCGCGGGTTCGCGACTTGTGCCGGCAGGCTGCTGAACATTGCGAACGCCAGGGAGTCGATATCGCCCAACTGGCGCTGCAGTTCTCGATCGCCCATCCCGAGCTGACCACCTGCGTGGTCGGCTCGGCGAATCCCGAGAATGTGAAGCAGTGGGCCCACTGGGCCTCGCAGCCCCTGGACCTCGCGCTGGTCGCCCAGGTCCGTCAGATTCTGGCCCCCATTCACAACTGGTTCTACATTGAGGGGCGTCCCGAGAATAACGACCCGCTTCCCCCTGGCACCCCTGGATAATCTGAAGATGAAGGCGCTGTCCCTCGAGGCCCCGCTCCAATGGCGACGGATTGAAACCGCGGCTCCGCCCCCTCCCGGTCCGGGCGAGGCACTGGTGCGGGTCGATACGGTTGGCATCTGTGGCACCGACCTGAGTGGTTACCTGGGCAAGATGCCGTTCTTCAGCTACCCGCGGATTCCCGGCCACGAGTTGGGGGTCGAAGTGCTGGCGGTCGGCCCTGGTGTCATCCAGGTTGCCCCCGGCGATCGCTGCGCGGTTGAGCCGTACATCAACTGCCAGGTCTGTCATGCCTGCAAGCGGGGCTTCACGAACTGCTGCGAGAAGCACCAGACCCTGGGGGTGCATTGCGACGGGGGGTTGCGTCCGCAGTTTCTGGTCCCGGCCCGCAAGCTGCACAAGTCGCAAACGCTGGCCTACGAACAATTGGCCCTCGTCGAGACCCTGGCCATTGGCTGCCATGCCGTGGCCCGGTCGCAGCTGCAGCCCCAGGAATTCTGCCTGGTGGTCGGGGCGGGACCGATTGGGCTGGCGACGCTGGAGTTTGTCCGGCTGGTGGGGGCGAGGACGATTGTGCTCGACCTGCATCCGGGCCGGCTGGAATTCTGCCGGCGGCAGATGGGGGTGGCCCACACTTTGCAACCGGGTCCCAATCTCGAGGCCGAGTTGCGCGAGTTGACCGACGGGCACCTTCCCGAAGTGGTGATCGACGCCACGGGAAGTCCGCAGTCGATGGCGCAGTCGTTTGGCCTGATTGCCCACGCCGGCAGACTGGTGTTTGTGGGGATCACGACCGAAGAGGTGAAGTTCCGGCACCCGATTTTTCATCGCCCCGAGGGGACGCTGCTCTGCTCGCGAAACGCCCTGTCGGCCGACTTTGGGCGGATCATCGGGCTGATCGAGAGTGGCCGGCTCGATACGGCTCCGTGGATCACTCACCGGGCCCAGTTTGACGAGCTGATCGACGTTTTCCCCTCGTACACCCGACCCGAGACGGGGGTCATCAAGGCCGTCGTGGCGGTGGGGGCATGAGCGCGACTGGTCACGTCTCGGCGTCGGTCGGCTCGGGAGACTCCGCGGTGGCGAATCCCGGGGCCCTGTTGCCCGAAACGTTGCTCCAGTTTGGGGCCGGGCGGTTTCTGCGCGCGTTTGTCGACCGCTTTGTGCACCAGGCCAACCTGGCGGGGCAGGGGGTCGGGCGGGTCGTGGTGGTTCAATCGACTCCCGGTGCCCGCGCCGAACTGCTGAACTCGCAGCCCGAGGGATTCCACGTTGCGGTCCGGGGGCTGTCGCAGGGAGCGACCATCGATCGTGTCGAGCCGGTGTCGTCGATTTCCCGGGCTCTCGCGGCGACGACGCAGTGGGGGGCTGTGCTCGATGTGGCCCGTGCCCCTGCGCTGCGCTGGATTGTCACCAATGCGACCGAGGCGGGCTACGCTCTGGACCCGGCCGACCGGCTGGAATCGCAGCCCCCCGCCGCGATGCCGGCGAAGTTGCTGCAGGTGCTGTGGGCCCGCCACCAGGCGGGGCTCCCCCCGGTGGTGGTGCTCCCGTGCGAACTGATCGAACACAACGCCCCCAAGCTGCGGCAGATTGTGCTCGATCTCGCCCGGGCGTGGGGGTTGCCCGCGGCGTTCCTGGGCTGGGTGGGTGAACAGTGCCCCTGGCTCGAAAACCTGGTGGACTGCATTGTCACCCCCGGGCCCGCCGATCATCCCCTGGCCGCTCGCGACCCGCTGCTGGTCTCGGCCGAGCCCTACATGCTCTGGGCGATCACCCGCCCGGCCGATGGATCGCGGCCGCTGTTTGAGCATCCGGCGATCGCGTGGGTGGACGACGTGGCTCCCTGGTACCTGCGGAAGGTGCGGCTGTTGAACGGGCTGCACACTGCGATGGCGGCCAGGTTCAGGCCCCGGGGCTTCGAGACCGTGCTGCAGGTGATGCGTGACCCCGCGGCTCTCGAGTGGCTGCGCGGCGCGGCCTACGAAGAGATTCTGCCCACGCTCGTGCAGCGCGTGAGTGGTGCGGTCCAGTTCGCCGACGCGGTGTTCGAGCGGTTTGCCAACCCGTTCCTGGCCCATCGACTGGCCGACATTGCCAACAACGAGGCGGCCAAAATGCAGGTGCGACTGGTGCCGACTGTGGCGGAGTATCGGCGACTTTATGGATGTCCTCCGCCCCGGTTGAGTGAGGTTGTTCCGGCGGCTTTGGAGTCGGGCTAAGAGGTCTGGTGGCGGGCAAGCCGTCGCGGTCCCGGCCGCGACTGGCGGGCTTCGCTCGGGACTCAGCCTTTTTCTGAGACTGGCGGTGATCGCGGTCTCGCGTGGCGGGAGTGTGCCGGGGCGGGCTGGGGTGGGGGTGGCAGGGTCTCTTGACAGCAGGTGCGCGAAATGTCGATTCGCTCGGCGGTGACGGTCAGCCTGGTTCCCGAAGCGACGGGGGGGCCGTTTGTCTTCTGGCACGATCTGCCCGGGGCGGCCCGGCAGGCCCGCCAACTGGGGTTTGACGCCATCGAGATTTTTCCTCCGGGGCCCGAGGCGCTCGCTCACGACACCCTGCGGTCGCTGCTGGATCACCACGGGCTGCGCCTGGCGGCGATGGGAACTGGAGCGGGCTGGGTGCGGCAGCAGCTTCAGCTCTGTCATCCCGATGCGGCCCGGCGCCAGCAGGCGCGTGATTTCGTCCGCCGGATCATCGATCTGGCGGGAGGCTTGGGGGCCCCGGCGATCATTGGTTCGATGCAGGGACGCTGGGGAGGGGAGCTGTCCAAGGCCGATGCCCTGCAGTGGCTGGCCGAGGGGTTGGAGGAATTGGGGCGACACGCCGCTCAGTTCTCGGTCCCGCTGCTGTTCGAGCCACTGAATCGCTACGAGACCAACCTGGTCAATACCGTGTCGGACGGCTTGGCGCTGGTGCAGCGACTGGAGACGGGCAATGTCCGGCTGCTGTGCGACCTGTTCCACATGAACATCGAAGAGATCGACGTTGCCGAGGCGCTGCGGTTGGCCGGGAACTGGGTGGGGCACGTGCACTTTGTCGATTCGAACCGGCGCCCGGCGGGGTGCGGACACCTGGATTATCGACCGATTGTGCGGGCATTGCGGGACATTGGATACAGTGGTTATGCGTCGGCCGAGGCGTTGCCGTGGCCCGACAGCATTGGGGCTGCCGCGCAGACGATGGCCGCCTTCCGCCGCTGGATTCGTCCCCAGTCTGAGTGAGGTGTGGGGCGAGGCAGGGATGGGGCGCGCCAGTTGAGTGGTGGCAGTGGTCCCGCTGTCGCATGTTCCCCGGAGGCCAGTCACTCCGTGGGCAGCCGGGGCTTAAGTTGGGTTTTGCGAGAAGGAGACGTCATGCTGAAGCATCTGTTGCTGCATCCCGAGATCAGCGCGGTTCTGGCGCGGGCGGGGCACCATGCCCGCATTCTGATCGCTGACGGGAACTATCCCGCCTCGACAAAAAAGGGGCCGCACGCCCAGCTGGTCTCGCTGAACCTGATGCCCGGGGTGGTGACCTGCGCGCAGGCCCTGCGGGCGGTGCTGTCGGCGATTCCCATCGATGCGGTGAATACCATGATGTACACCGCGGATGACCCCTACGCGCTCTCGGCGGATCCCCCCGTGTGGGACGAGTACCGGCAGGTGCTGCGGGAATGCGACTCGCCACTGGGGCTGGAGCCAATCGAGAAGTGGAAGTTCTACGAGGCGGTCGAAACTCCCGATCATGTGCTGACCATTCAGACCGCCGATCAGCAGCGGTACGCGAATATTCTGCTTTCTGTCGGAGTGCGGATGAGTTGAGGGAGGAGGTGGCGGGAGGCGGCGAATTGAGTCCAGCGCTGGGGAAGTGTCGGCTACAAGGGCCCGGTTGGATCGCGTGGACGCGAATGATCGCCGGTGTGGTGCCACCGGGAGCTTGCCTGTGGGGCAACGCCGGCACAAAGCCGGTACCGGAGTGCCGTGAGGGAGTTTGGGGGCGGCGTTCGTGTTGTGACACGCGGGGCGTGATTGGGTTGGCTGGACCGGTTGATCCGCTCAATCGACTGGTTTCGGCGGGGGTGCCGCTG
>CAIUHT010001411.1 GCA_903898975.1 uncultured Planctomycetaceae bacterium | reverse complement strand
GTTTCAGAGCAGTGACCCGGGTCTGGTTGCTGGAGAGACGTTCGCCGAGGGAATCCGTCGCAAGCCGGCCCATTCCGATGTGCGGAACGGGCGAGGACTTTGCGATCTAGACGCCTGAGTGATGGAGACGAGTTTCATGCCGAGAGAGGTTGGAGACGACATCGAACGCAACATGGACGACCTCGACTACGAATTCGACGACGGTGCGACGTTCGACCTCGAAGAGTTCGTGGCGATGGGGATCAATCCCTCTTCCCCGACCACGGCTCGTCCGGGTTCGGAAGAGAAGGTGCTGATGCTGTCGGCCCGCTACGCCGCTGGCATGCCGCTGTGGCATGAGGAAGACTGCTACGACCACGGCCCCAACGAACTGCAGTTGATGGGCAACCACGGTCTGGTCATCCCCTCGGCCCCGCTGATTCCGCTCGACGAATCGGAAGAAGAAGACCTGTAGCCCGCGGCCTCGCTGCCACCCCGGCAGCTTCAGCCCCGGCGTTACAATCCCGCTCACTGAGCTTGCACAACCCGCGTCCCTGCTTCGAAAGGGACGCGGGTTGTTCGTTTTGCCCTCCAGGTGGGCAGGGGCGGGCCAATGCGATGGTCGGGAATTCCTGGGTGCGCGGTGACCTTCGGCGGTTCTTGCAGCCGAAATCCTCGTCTTCAGCTCAACACTCGGCTGAGCCCCCACATATGTTGGCTGGCTCCCGCCAGCACCCATCCAAAAGCCCCGCGAGCGATGTCGATGCCAACCTTCGCACGTGACCGCAAGTCCCTGTGCCTGGGCACAAGGCTGAATCTAACTGCGGTCAGGTGAAGCCACTGGCGTGAGGCAACTGGGGTGAAGCCACTGGGGTGGACTCGGCGCCCAATGCGCGATCGAAACCCGGTCTCCCCTTGCGTTGCTCGTCAAATCGGGGAGAATTGATGTCTCCACTGCGGGAGTCTTCTCTCCCGCGCTGCCGGACCGCCCCTGTCTTCGCCCGCCTCTGTCTTCGCTGGTGTCCTCCATGACCGCCGCCTGGTTGCTGGCCCTGGTGCTCTCGCAGGCTCCCGCCGATTCCTCCACTCCCTCGGCCGACGACCTCCGGTTCTTCGAGACCCGCGTTCGTCCCGTGCTGGTCGAAAACTGCCAGAAGTGCCACGGGCCCGCCAAACAGTGGGCCGGGCTGCGTCTCGATTCCCGCGAAGCACAACTCAAGGGGGGTGATTCGGGCCCCGCCATCGTCCCCGGCAAACCCGCCGACAGCCTGCTGATCAAGGCCGTTCGCGAACTCGATGGGGCGGTCAAGATGCCCCCGGAAGGTCAGCTGACCGAACGGCAGATCGCCGATCTCGAACAGTGGATCGCCAACGGAGCCGCTTTCCCCAAGAGCGAGCCCGCCGGGGTGACCCGCACCCGCGACCCCAACCACTGGGCGTTCCAGCCCCGGGCCGAAGTGGCCCCCCCCTCGGTCCAGCAGAGCGGCTGGGTCCGGACCCCCATCGATCAGTTCATCCTGCAGCGGTTGGAGGCCGCCGGCCTGGCCCCGGCTCCTGAGAC
>CAIUHT010001410.1 GCA_903898975.1 uncultured Planctomycetaceae bacterium | reverse complement strand
TCCTTGATCTTGCGGTACAGGGTGCGTTCGCCGATTCCGAGCAGGCGGGCGGCTTCTTCTCGGTTGCCTGCCGTCGCCTCGAGGGTTCGCTCGATGTAATAGCGTTCGATCTCGTCCATCGACCGGCCGACCAGCGAGTCGCTTCCGCGGAGGGCGGGGGCGAGCCGGCTGGTGTCGTTCGCCGCGGCGTGCAGCGGGGGAATGTCGTCGGGCAGATCGTCGGTGTCGAGCAGCCCATCGAGATCGACCACCAGCATTCGCTCGACGGTGTTCCGCAGTTGCCGAATGTTGCCCGGCCAATCGTACGCCACCAGCGCCGACTGCGCGGCCTTCGAAAACCCGACCACCTGCTTCCCGTGCCGGTGCGACATCTCCTTGAGGAAGTGATCGAGCAGCAGGGGAAGATCGATCTTCCGCTCACGCAGTGGCGGGAGGAAGATGTTGACCACGTTGAACCGGTAATAGAGGTCTTTGCGAAACGTCCCCTTCTCGACCATCTCTTTCAACGGAGCGTTGGTGGCGGCGACCAGCCGGACGTTGACCCGGACCTGCTCATTCGCCCCGACCCGCGTGATGTGGCCATCTTCCAGCACCCGCAGCAGCTTGATCTGGGTGTTCATGGGCATCTCGCCCACTTCGTCGAGAAACAGCGTCCCCCCGTTGGCGAATTCGAACTGCCCGATCCGCCGTCGCTCGGCTCCGGTGAACGAGCCTTTCTCGTGCCCGAACAGTTCGCTCTCGAGGATGCTTTCCGAGAGGGCCGAGATGTTGAGCGGGACGAACGGCTTGCTCTTCCGCCGGCTGTTCTGATGGATGGCCCGCGCGACCAGTTCCTTGCCCGTGCCGTTCTCGCCCTGGATCAGCACGGTGCTGTCGGTGGGGGCGATCTGCTGCAACTGGGTGATCAGCCGGTGCATCTGCGGGCTGTTGCCAATGACCCCCTCGAAGCCGAATTTTTCGTCGAGGCGGCGGTTCAGCTCGGCGGTCTGGCGCATCAGGCGGAGCCGCTCGGAGGCCTTCTCGACCGCCGCCCGCAACTCGTGGATGTCGAGGGGCTTGGTGAGATAGGTATAGGCTCCGTGCTGCATGGCGGTGACCGCCGAGTTGATGGAGCCATGCCCGGTCAGCAGGATGACCTCGGCGTCGGGCAGTTCATCCTTGGTCTTGCGGAGGATGGCGAGCCCATCGACATCGTTCATGCGGAGGTCGGTGACGACCACGTCGAAGGTGTCGCTCTCGATGAGGGCCGAGCCGCGGGCCCCCGAGTTGGCGACCGTGCACTCGTACTTGCCCAGCCGTTCGAGACTTTCGGCGACCGCCTCGGCATGCGATTCGTCGTCGTCCACAATCAGCACGCGGACGGGGACGGGAGGGGGATCGCCCGCGAGGGGCGGGGTGGGATTGCCGGGGGTGGTCATGCGGGCTCTCCCCGGGAGGCGGGGGGCAGGCTGATGGTGACGCGGGTGCCACGGGCGGGAGCACTGTCGACCGTCACGGCGCCGCGGTGGGCTTCGACAATGCGGCGGACCGTGGGGAGCCCCAGCCCGGTCCCGCCCGGCTTCGTCGAGAAAAAGACCTTGTTGAACAGGCTTGCGAGAGTCTCGGGACTCATGCCGACGCCGTTGTCGATGAGCGTGAGCAGCACCCGTCCGTCCTGGGGGGCGGTCTGCAGTTCGAGCAGCCCTCCCTGGGGCATTGCCTGGAGGGCATTGCGGGCGAGGTTGAACAGCGCCTGGCGGAACAGGGTGCGGTCGAGTTCGACCACGGGGAGGTGGGAGTCGAAGTGCGGGCTGATCTCGACCCCGGCGGCGGCCGCTTCGGGCTGGAAGAACTCGACGAACTCGCGGACGACCTCGTTGAGATCGCAGGGGGCCCGGTCGAGTTCACCGACCCGCACGAACCGCAGGAAGTCTTCGAGAATGGTTTCGAGATGCCCGCACTCGCGCTGCACGGTCTGCAGCTTGCGGAGCATGCGGCGATCGCGGGCTGAATCTCCCGTCGCGACATCTTCGACCAGCAGTTCGAGGTTGAGCGAGATGGTCGAGAGGGGATTGCGAATTTCGTGGGCCAGTCCCCCCGCGAGGGTGGCGATCTCGGCGTACTGAGCCGCATATCGCTGACGCTCTTCGTCGGCCAGCAGCACAGGTGCGGTCATTGTGGCCAGCCCTGCCAGAAGGGGAACGGGAGAGATGGGGGGAACCGGGACGGGGGGGTTGCGAAAAACCGTGGGGGCAAAACAGAGACGGCCCGCCTGCCCCAGTTGGACAGGCGGGCCGTGGTCGTGAGGAAGATCAGTCGTTGGTGGCGGGGGCGGTCCCCTCCATCTCGGCCAGGGCGGCCTTGCGCGACAGCTTCACGCGGTTCTGGTCGTCAACGGCGATGACCTTGACGTGCATCCGATCGCCGGGCTTGCAGACCTCGGCGACCGACTTGACGTAGCCATCGGCGAGTTCGCTGATGTGACACAGTCCATCTTTGCCCGGGACGATTTCGATGAAGGCACCGAAATCTTTGACCGAGCTGACGGTCCCGTGGTAGATCTTGCCGACCTTGATTTCCTCGGTCAGCGCCTCGACGCGGGCGACGGCGTCTTCGACCCCGGCGGCATCGAAGCCGGAGATCGTGACGGTCCCGGTGTCGTCGACATCGAGGGTGGTCTTGGTTTCTTCCTGGATGGCGCGGATGGTCTTGCCCCCGGGGCCGATCAGCAGGCCGATCTTGGCGGGGTCAATTTGCCGGCGAACCAGGCGGGGAGCGTGCGGAGAGATCTCTTTCCGCGGGCGCTGGATGGCACCGAGCATCGAGCGGAGGAGATCAAGCCGGGCGGTCTTGGCCTGTTCGAGCGTCGCCTGGATGATCTCGGCGTTGATGCCGTCGATCTTCAGGTCGAGCTGAATGCCGGTGATGCCCTTGCCAGTTCCGGCGATCTTGAAGTCCATGTCGCCGTAGTGGTCTTCATCGCCGATGATGTCGGTGAGCAGGACGAACCGGCTGCCTTCCTTCACCAGGCCGATGGAGATGCCAGCGACTGGCTGGCGGATGGGAACACCGGCATCCATGAGCCCCAGGGTGGCCCCGCAGACGCTGGCCATGGAGCTGGAGCCGTTCGACTCGGTGATGTCGGAGATGACCCGGATGGTGTACGGGAACCGATCGGCAGCGGGGAGGACACGTTCGACCGATCGCTCGGCGAGCGCCCCGTGGCCCAGTTCCCGGCGGCCGGGGCCGCGGATCGGCTTGCATTCGCCGACCGAGTACGGGGGGAAGTAGTAGTCGAGCATGAACCGCTTGGAGGTTTCGGGGAAGATCCCGTCGACCTTCTGTTCGTCGCGGACGGTGCCGAGGGTCACGGTGACCACCGACTGGGTTTCGCCGCGGGTGAAGAGGGCCGAACCATGCACGCGGGGGATGACACCGACGGAGCACGAGACACCGCGGAGGTCGGTGGTTCCGCGACCATCGGGACGCCGGCCTTCGAGGGCCAGGTCGCGAACGACGCGGTAGACCACTTCGCCCATGGCGTGATCGAACTGGGCGGGGGTGCACCCGCACGAGGTCTTGTCGGCGCCGTTGGGGAAGAGCTTTTCCTTCCACTCTTTCTTGACGGCGGAGACAGCCTCGGCGCGATCCTGCTTGCCGACGACCGCCTTGGCGGCCTTGACCTGGGCGTAGGCCTCGGTCTTGAGCTTGTCGACGAGGGGGTTGGGGGCGGGGGCGGCGAACTGCTTCGCCGGGGTCCCGACCTTGGCCACGAGTTCTTTCTGGAGTTCGCAGATCTGCTGGATGGCGCGATGCCCGAACATGAGGGCGTCGAGCATCTGGTCTTCGGGGAGCTGATCGCCGAAGCCTTCGATCATGAGGATCGATTCAGCGGTTCCCGCGACGACGAGATCGAGCTGGCTGGTCTTGAGCTCTTCCTGGGTGGGGAAGAGAACGAAGGCGCCGTCGATGAGGCCGACCCGAGCCGCGGAGAGGGGTCCGCGGAAGGGGATCCTGGGAGCGACGGAGAGAGCCGCGCTGGCCCCGATGATGCAGAACACGTCGGGGTCGTTGACCTGATCGCAGGCCAACACGTTGGCCATGATCTGGACTTCGTCGAAATAGCCCTCAGGGAAGAGGGGCCGAATGGGGCGGTCGGTCAACCGCGCCGTGAGCACCTCGCGGAGCGTGGGACGCCCTTCGCGCTTCAAAAAGCCACCGGGGAATTTCCCGGAGGCGGCCATCCGCTCGCGGTAATCAACCGTCAGCGGGAAAAAATCGATGCCTGGACGGGGGGGCCCATCCTGGGCGGCGACAAATACGACCGACTCGCCATACTGGACCACGACCGCACCGGCGGCTTGCTTGGCCCATTCCCCCGTTGTCAGACTGAGCTTCCTGCCACCTACCTCACGTTCAACCGTCACCTTCACTGTGCACACCTGCCAATCTTTGCCAGGCGGTGTTCCCCGCTACTTACGCAGCTGAAGCCGCCCGAGGATGTTGAGATACTTTTCCTGAGCATGACGCCGCAGGTAGTCCAACAGCCGACGACGACGACTCACCAGCATGAGCAGACCCCGCCGACTCGAATGATCTTTCGGATGGGACGTGAGGTGCACCGTCAGCTCCTCGATGCGATGCGTGAGCATCGCAATCTGAACTTCGGGCGACCCCGTGTCGGACTCCGTCCGTCGATAGTCGGCGATGATCTCTGTCTTGCGCTCTTTGGTGATCGACATGTCTGCTACCTGCTGCCCGCCTGGCCGAAAAGGCCCGCCTGAGGAGTCTCAAAAGAGCCCTCAAAACAACCTTTCAAGCCGCGATTGCACGTCCTCGCATGGGAAAAATGATCTGCCGGATTCGACGGACTCACACGTCCGCCGCAGAACTTGCCGGGAGGTGTGCCCGACACCCAGGCTCGTCTCCCCCGCCAGCACTCAACCCACTGTCAACCCGCCCACTGGCGGCTTGAAACTGGAGTGTGTGCCCGGTGGCCGAGCATCTGGAGCCAGAACCGGTTGCCTGCGCCTCTCGCGGCCCGACCGGAGTCTCCTTCACGCCTTCCGCTGTCTCTCTGTTCGTGAGGTACTGTAAACGACGGAGGGCGAAGATTCAACGGCAAAGGGGTCTGGCGACCCGCGCGGGGCCCGGGGCAAGGCGACGGGGAGGGTCGCACGGGCTGCCCCGACGTCGGCCCGCCCGCCCCTGCCCCCCCCGGAATGCTAACTTTCGCCCCGCCGTTTCGGTATATAAATAGTCGTGAACTGCCGCACGGGCTGCTACGCACGGTGGACCGAGCCGGTGGATCCGCACGGTCGATCCGCACACTGGAACGGTTCCAGCTTGCCGAGGTGAGCGTCGGCCCTTTCTTCCCGCCCCCGGGGACGCTCAGCCGAGTCCCGGGGGTTTTTGGCACCAGGAGTCGTGGACCCATGCTGTCTGCCCGTCGCCGACCCTGGTCGCTGCTCATCTGGCCAGCTGGTCTCTGGCTGCGATGTTTTGGGCTGCTCTGTTTCGGGCTGCTGCTGGCCCACCCGGCTCCGCCGGCCGCCTGGAGCCAGGAGCGGGGGGGGATTGTGAGCGAGGGTGGGGGGGATGGTGGTGGCGGGGGCGTGATTGGGGGTGGGGGCGGGGGAGGAGCGACTGGCCCGACGGTCGCGCGTTATCCGCGTGCTCCCGGGGGCT
>CAIUHT010001409.1 GCA_903898975.1 uncultured Planctomycetaceae bacterium | reverse complement strand
GAATTGACCCACGCCCGCCAGGTGGAGATGGGCATTGTCCCGCAAGGGACCCTCCTGACTCCCCGCCCCACCGAGATTCCCGCCTGGGAATCGCAGTCGGCCGAGGCCCGGCAGGTCTCGGAGCGGCTGATGGAGAACTACGCCGCCTACATGGCCCACACCGACGACCAGGTGGGGCGGCTGATCGACAGCCTCCGCGAGTCGGGTGAACTCGACAACACGCTGCTGCTGTATGTGGTGGGAGACAACGGTGCGAGTGCCGAGGGGGGGCTGCAGGGAACCTTCAGTGAAATTGCCAGCCTGCTGGGACTGCAGTTGGGCCTGAAGAGCCTGTCGAACCGACTGGACGAAATTGGAGGGCCGACCAGTGAGCCGCACGTTCCCGTCGGTTGGGCCTGGGCGATGAACGCGCCGTTCCAGTGGTCGAAGCAGGTGGCGAGCCACTTTGGCGGGACGAGGAATCCCCTGGTGGTTCACTGGCCCGACGGAATCAAGTCGCAGGGGGAGCTCCGCACGCAGTTTCACCACGTGATCGACATCGTGCCGACCATTCTGGACGTGTGTGGTGTGAGCGAGCCGAGCGTGGTGAACGGAATTCCCCAAAAACCGATCGAGGGGGTCAGCCTGCGGTATTGCTTCGATGAGCCAGGGGCGACGGGGCGGCGTACAACCCAGTACTTCGAGATGTTCGCCAATCGGGCGATCTACCATGAGGGTTGGGTGGCCTGCAGTCGCTACGGTCTCCCCTGGGAAACGGCGGGGCGCGGGAGCGATTTCGACAAGGCTCCCTGGGAGCTGTATCACGTCGATTGCGATTTCAGCCAGGCGGTGAACCTGGCGGAAAAGCAGCCAGAGAAACTGCGGGAACTCCAGGCCCTGTTCGAAGCCGAGGCGGCCCGCTACGACGTCTTCCCCCTCGACGCGCGCATGGCCGAGCGGTTTGATCCACGGTTGCGACTGGCGGGCGAGCCGAAGTTGGAATGGACCTATTACGGAAATGCCGTCTGGCTGCCCGAGGCGGTGGGGCCCCTGGTGTTTCCCAGGCATCACACGCTGACAGCCGACCTGGCGATTCCCGGCGCGGGAGCCGAGGGGGTGGTGGCGTGCTGTGGCAGCTTTTCCGCGGGCTGGTCGCTGTACGTAGCGGACGGGAAGCCGGTCTTCCGCTACACCCTGTTCGAGGTGGCCGACGCCACAATCACCGGGACCCGCTCACTTCCCCCGGGGGACGTCGAGCTGGGAGTGGAATTCACTCCCTCAGGCAAACCGGGAGGGGGCGGAACGCTGGAGCTGACGATCAACGGGGAGCCCGCGGGACGGGGACTTCTCAAGGGATCGTCGTTCCGCCACGGACTGGAACCGTTCGAAATTGGTCGCGATTCCATCACGCCGGTTGACTCCGCCTACCGGGAGCGGGGAACGTTCCCGTTCAGTGGAACGATCAAGCGCGTCCAGTTCCGCGTCCTTCCCTGAGCGGGCCGCGTGGTCCAACCGGACCCGACGGGAACCTGTTCCATCGGACTCGGAAATCCCTCGGCGAACCACGGGAGTCAATTCGACCGTGTGATTGACCGGCCGACGGAACTCAGGGAGTCGTGCGCGCAGGCGGGTCGATTGGCAGTTGCGCCGCCTCGGTCAGGCGGTCAAACTGATTCGCCTGTGTGACCCGATAGACAATCTCGGCGACCTGCGCATCACTGAAGTGTTGCCGCAGCCCGGCAATTTCTTCATCGCCAATCCATTGGGGGGTGGCGGTCAGGCGGGCGGCGAACTGGACTGCCAGCCGATCCCCCTCAGAAAGCTTCGCGGCGGGGGTGGGCAACTGCTCAATCTGGGCAGGAGTCTGGCCGAGTGCCGTGAGTGTCTCTGTCGCCAGGGCGACCGCGTACCAGGCCCGGTCATGGCGGGCGGCGACATACGCAAGCTGGGCCCGCAGCAGCGGCGTGAGATTGCCCGCCACGGGAAGTTGCTGCTGAATGCGGATGAGCGCAGTGCCTGTCTTCGGGAAGTTCGCGAGCAGCCGGATCCAGCCAGGCACCGGACCGGGAGGCAGGTCGGCGAGCCGTTGCCGGGCCTCTTCCTCCGAGACCAGCGGCAGCGTCGGTTTCCGGCCCCGGGCGGCGTCGAGCTTGAGTGCGACGTCCGCCGCCGGTTCGAGCGCTGGCCGCGGCGGGGTCAGGGCCGGGCCCGCTTTCCCCGACTCGGGCAGCAACGCCACCGCGCTCCGCCGCGATTCGAACCCGGCGGAGGTGGGTGAGAGATAGTCGCGATGATCTTCCTGGGGAATTCCCAGGCTGTCGGTCCAGCGATTGGTGGCGTTGTACCGGGCTGTCAGCAGCACCAGCTCCAGGATCTGCAGATCGGTGTAGTGATCCTGCAGTGGTTGCAGGTCGGCGGCGGTGATGCGGTGCGGTTCAACCGTCAGCTTGCGGGCGAATGTGAACGCCACCCGACGCGCGACCGGCAGTTCGGACCAGTCGCCATCCAGCCGGGCCAGGTCATCGTCCGTCAGCCCATCCGCCGTCAGTTTCGACTCCTGGTGGCCCAGGCAGTAATGGCAGTTGTTGAGCCTTGAGACGATCCAGAAAATCTCGGTGATGAACGGTGCCTGCAGCGTCATCCTGGGGTCGGGCTCGCGATTGAGCGTGGCCGGACCGCGCAGTTCGGCGGGCAGGTAGAGATTCCGCATGCGGGCGTTGTTAATCAGCCCCGGGCCCAGCCCCTTCGCCGGGGAGGGGTTCGCTTTGGCCCGCTCCAGTTCCTCGGCGGAGGGGGGCGGAAGCGGCAACCGGGGCTGGCGCCCCTTGAGTTGCTCGAGGGCCCGCTTCATTTCGGCCCGAGTCGCCGGGACCGCTTTCGCCCCCGCAGCCGGGGTCTGTGCGACAAGTGCCTGGGGCAGCAGTGCGAGCCCAGCCAGGGTGAACGCGACGGCGAGAAGTTGATGAGGCGACATGAAATTCTGAATGGTGGTTGAAACGGTCGGGAAGTGAGACAGGGCAGGGCCGGGGTAGTGGTGCACCGGTGGGAACAAAGCGAGACTCCTCGATGCCACTGACCGGCTGCGAAAAAAATCTCGTTCGCATCTCGGGGAGTGCCAGGTGGAGTTGCTTAGTCAATCACGTCATCGGCGCGAATCACCGAGACCGCTGGCTGCAGGGTGACGGCATAAGCCACCTGTCGCTCGTGGTCCCCCCGTTTCTCCGAATTCAGGCGGATCTTGGCCGGGACCCGCCAGTGGCCCCCGAATGCGATCGGCTCGCCAATCTCGTGCTCCAGCAGTTTCGCGCCCGAGGCCCAGTCTTCGTCAGCGACCACCCACGGGGGGGTTCGCTTCGCGAAGTTGCTGGTTCCCTCTCCCTGTTTCCAGGCATCGAGCACTGTCGTCAGGGTCTGGCGGGCATCCCCCGCATTCCCCTCCAGCACAACCGGCTTCGAGCAACCCGCCAGGAGCAGGCCGACCAGGCCCAGCAAACAGGGGGTCCACACCGGGAAGCGGTCAGGCATCCGCCCGGCAGGCTTGCCAAGCGGCAGCAGCGATGGCGACGGGGGGGAAACAACAGGGAGCATGCAGCGGTTCTCGGCCAGTGAGGGACAGGCGGCCCGCCAGCGGGCGCCTCGGAAAACAGGGGACAGCCAGTGGCCGCGGGTGGGTTAGAAGTCGCCCAGGACTTCGCGGCCCGCCCGGCTCCCCAGGGCCCGCCAGGTCTGCACGTTGATGTTGTCGCTCACAAAGCGGACGGAACCGTCGCACAGCAGCGTGTGCACGCCACCGGTGTGATAGCTCTTGGCGGTCGTCGCGATCCGTCGGGGAGGGAACATGCACGAGCGGGTGTTCGGCCCGGAAACGTGCATGTATTGCGTCGTCGAGTGGTACGAGTACATCCACGGAGCCCCCACATTCGACACCCCCTGGAAGGAGAGATTGCGGGGGTCGATCGCGGCACACTGGGCGACCGCCTCGTCCGCCGTCGTCGGGTAGGTTCCGGGCCGGAACGTGTCGGTCGGGCTCGAAACCGCGTTGCTGAAGTCACCCAGCGGATGCTCGCTGAACGCCGCGGTGTTCGATGTCCCGTCGCGGACTTCGGCGATGCTCAGCGCGGCACCGGGCACGAAGATGCCGTTCGCCGGCGGTTGGCCGAAGTTCGGGCTCGTCGGATCATTCGTGGTCGCGTCATACACCAGGCCGTTCCCCTGGTTCGCGCGGTAGGCAGTGCCCCCCCACTGCTGTGGGAGTTGACTGGTCGAATCGCTCGGGCACAAGAACACCGGCAGCCGGGCCGCGACTGCGGTGGCGTTCGCGGGATTGTCGTAATTCACGTTGAAATTGATCGACTGGTACAGCGGGTTCTGGTCCAGAAACGGCAGCATGTAAGCATGCACCGAGATCGGCTTCGGGGTCGCGTTCAGGCACAGGGGAAACACCTTGTGAGTGTCCAGGTAGTTGTGCATCGCCAGGCCCAACTGCTTCAGGTTGTTGCGGCACTGCGTCCGCCGCGCCGCCTCCCGCGCCTGCTGAACCGCAGGCAGCAGCAGGGAGACCAGGATCCCGATGATCGCAATGACCACCAGCAATTCGATCAGGGTGAAACCACGGCGACGGCGAGATGGGACACGAACAGTCATGACTCGGCTCCTGGAGAATCAGGGGACCAGAAAGGAAGTGACCACAGGGCTACGCGGGGCAGGCAATCTGGCCTGCCGCAGATTGGCCTGGGACGAGGCGGGCCACAGGCAAGAACCTCGGGAATCGCCACACGGGGATTCCGGTCGGCTGGGGGTGTCCAGCTGCCGGGATCCGCAGGCGCAGCGGCGGCGATTGGGGCCGCGGGGTCAGCACTCTGGCGTTCTCCCCAGGCCCGGCATTCGCACGGCAGGCGGGAGAGTGGAGGCCCGATGAATGGATGCGGCGTGACAGCAAGCTGCGTGACGCAACCAGATCGTGGCCCGGTCAGAGAGACCCCACGGGGCTGGCCGGGGTGAAGTCGAGGCGGCTTAAGCGGATTCCTCAGGGAAGCCAGCAGAGCACAGCCAGCGCGACGTCAACAACTGCGGACAAGCCCGCAGCCGGGCCAGCAGTCAGACCGCCCGGGGAGGGCGGAAAGGCCCACGCCGTGACAGCGGCACGGGGGGCAACGCGTCGAGGAACTCAACCCGCAGGGAGTTCTCGAAAGCGACAACAGGCTCACAGACGAGCCACGCGTCGAATTGCGGGGGCGAAGTCGGAACCGGGGCCGGGGCCGCAGGTTCGCTGCGAACGGGACGGCAATGCGGACCCTGGCACGGTGTGACAGGGCCGACTGGAGCAATCGCATCACCCGCACCAGCGTGACCAGCCATCTGCCCGGTCAGAACACCGTTCGGCAGACCATGCGGCATGCCGCTGGCCCCACGGGGATTGCCCACGTGGACGTAGTCACCGCAACTCGCGGCCGCCCGCTCGCCAGCCAGCACGCACACCGTCAACACCACACCCCAAGCGATCGCCGACCAGCGGCGGGCTCGATTGGTCCTGAGGGGTGAGTGAGACATGTGGACAGCGAATG
>CAIUHT010001408.1 GCA_903898975.1 uncultured Planctomycetaceae bacterium | reverse complement strand
TGGCGGAGTGACCTGGCGGAGTGACTTGGCGGAGCGAGTTGGCGGAGTGACTTGGCGGAGTGACTTGGCGGAGTGACTTGGCGGAGTGACTTGGCGGAGTGACTTGGCGGAGTGCTTTCAGCGCGTGTTGCGTTCTTCTGCCGGAATGATTCTGATGGATCTGCAGCTACGAGATTCGCGGCCGATGGCGTCATCGTGCGGGGATGATATTGCCTATCGATTTTCGGTTTTCAGTGGGGTGGTCAATGTGTTCGGACTGGCCTTCGATGGGTGTCGGGCCGTTGTCGTTCGGTATGACTGACGACCACGTGTTGCGTCGATCGAGCTGCTGGCACTCAGGGCGCTGCTGAGAGCTCCCCAGGTACTGCTCAACGGCTTGACTGTCGCCACTGCTTGACGACAGTCACTGGTGGCTGTTTCTCCTTCCGTTTCTGTTCTTCTTTCGGAGTTCCTTGGCCATGAGTTTGTCGGAAGCGGAGATGATTCGCCTGTGGGAACTCCACACCCAGCTTGAATTCGCCACCAAAGATCCGGAGGCCACGATGGCCACGATGACCGCCGAGCCCGCTGTCAATCACGTCCCGGTGATGACCGGTGGCACCGGGCCGCAGGCGGTGGTCGAGTTCTACTCTCGCCATTTCATCTCGAAGATGCCCGCAAACACCGCACTCCGGATGCTCGCCCGCACCATCGGACGTGACCGCCTGATTGATGAATTCGTCTTCAGCTTCACCCATGACGTCGTCATGGACTGGATGCTGCCCGGGATTGCCCCGACGCACCGGCCGGTCGAGATTCCGATGGTGGCGGTGGTGCAGTTCGAGGGAGATCGGATCGCCAGCGAACGGATCTATTGGGACCAGGCTTCTGTCCTCGTCCAGCTCGGCCTGCTCAATCCCGCCTCCCTGCCCGTCACCGGGGCCGAGCAGGCCCACAAGGTCGAGGATCCTCGGCTCCCCTCGAACACGCTGATCAACCGGGCCCAGACCGCGTAGTGTGGATTGGGAAAGGCGCGACACTCACGCCCGAGAGATTCGCCTCATGGCGTCTCTGCTTGAGCGGATCATTCCCGCGCAGGTCAAGGACCATCATCGCCGACGCTGGCCGGTCAGACGCAGTCTTGCCCCGACCGCGCTGCCTGCGGGGCTTTCCGTCGTCCAAAAGCGGCTTTCGCGGCCCGGTGGCGGGGTGGCACGAATCGTCGCGGTCGCGCGGGGCAGGCTGCGGTGACCAACCGGCTCCGCCCCGCAGTCGCCGTACCGTCGAAGCAACTGCTCGTTCCCCGAGGCCGCGTACCACGTCGGCCCTCGGGGTTGTCGATCAGTCGGTGAACTGGAATGCGTACACCTCGGCGTCGTGCAGTTTCAGTCGCAGGCGAACGACCTTGCCGGCGAGCGCCACCACATCTCCCTTTCCCTGCCACGTCAGGGTCCGGTCCAGGCTGTCGCCAAAGGTCTCGTCGCTCTCGGCGAGCGAGTAGCCGGGGAGCGGTTTCCCGTCGGCATCCGTCAGTTCCGCCTGCAGACTTCCGGCGGCGGAGGTGGCGAAATTGAGTGACAGTCGGCGTCCGGCGAATGTGAACGGTTTGGTCAGCAGTTCGCCCCCGTCGAAGGGAGCCTTGGCCGCGACGAAGCCATCGAGCCGGAGTGTCCAGCGGCGAATGGCCAGTTCATCTCTCCAGTAGTGTTCGGCGATGTAGAACGACAGTTCGGGGGGAGCCCCGGGGAGCGAACTGGGGGTCTCGACCAGTCCATGGGCGGCGTAACAGTCGCCATAGACCCACGACCCCGGTCGTTCGGGGCCAATCCGCAGGAAGGCTTCGTTCCAGCGATGGAAGTGCAGTCCATCGCGACTCGACATGAAGACGCCATCGGTGATGGCGGTCCCGATCCGTTCTTCCTTCGCCGCTCGCAACTCGCGGTGGGGCCGATCGGGAAGAGCCCGCATCGACGGGGACCATTTCCGTTCGACATAGCGAGCCGGGAACCCCAGGAACAGGTGGGGTGCCCGGTGATAGCGGTCGATGCAATTGGTGTAGAACTGCTCGCGGGCCACGGCGGGGGAGAGGGCCAGCCGCTCGGGTGTTGTCCAGGTCTGGAAGTCCTTGGACAACGCCAGCCGAATGTCGCGCTGTCCGTCGTGAAAGTCGCGGACGTAAGCCCGATAGGTCCCCGACACGGGATCCCAGAACCCGACGTTCTGCGAGTCGAACGCCCCCTGCCTGATCACCGGCGCGTCGCCCAGCCGGCGCCAGTTCAGCCCATCGGGCGACTGCCAGGCGATCAACCCCTGGGGCGACTGCCCCAGCGCCTTGTAGCGGGCCTCGGGAGGACACGCGGGGTTGGTGTCGCGGAAGGGGGTGAAGTTGTCGTAGACCCCGGTGACCACAATGTTGTTTTCCTTCGATCCATCGACCTCGATCAGCCCCAGGTTGGGTTTTGTCCAGGTGAGTCCATCAGTGCTTTCGGCGTAGCAGATGTGATAAGGGTGCGTCGGCCGGGGATCTTGCGGGTCGAGCTGCCAGTGTGCTCCCTGGTACCACATGCGGATTCGCCCCTCCTCGGGGATGATCCGGAAGTAGATGCAGGTGTTCCCCTCCCAGGGCCGGTCGCAGGCGAACACGACTTCCTTCGGCTGCGGGTGCTGCAGTTCCAGACGCACATTGCTGAGGCGGTCGATCAGAAAGTCGTCAACAAACAGTTCGCGTCGGTCTCCCAGCGCGACCGGCCCGGCGGGGGGCTCGGCCCCGGCGGTCAGCGGGGCGAGTCCGCCACACACAAGGCCGATCAGCAGACTGCCAAGCCGGAAAGCGGTCGAGCCTGGGGGCTGTGCGCGGGACAGTGGGAGTGTCGGTTGCCGCCTCTGGTGGCTGAGCATGGCAGGCATGGAGGAGGTTCGCGATGAAGAGGACTTGGACTCGCGGCGACCCGAAAACAGTCGACTGCGGCGACAAAGGAGCTGGCACGCATGGCGAATCTCACTGCGAGAATCGGCAGCGACTGCCAGTGTAACAACACGGTCCACAACCGGCAGTCGATGTCACGCCGACTGTTGACTGAGAAGACCTGTGCCATCGCTGCGGGTTCATCAGCGGCGCCGCGCGAGAGGGACCGTCCAGCAACAGGCCCTGACATCGGCGGGGGACCAGCCTTGCCAACCCACCCCCTGCAGGGAACCTGTGTCGATTGAGTGAAACCGCCGCGCGAAATGACCGAGCGGTGTCGCGCGGCGGGAGCGGAGACGCGTAACAGAGACGCACGCCTCGAGTCGGGGGCACTCTCAGTTTGGCAGAGGGCGCGTGTTGGGCCAAAATCGGCTTGGCAGGGTGAAAACCGTTATCAGCACGGTTTAAAGTCGATTGTCACCCCGGGAAAGTTGGTCGCCAGCTGTTCCATCGTGGCTTTGAAGAGCCCACCCCACTGGTTTGTGAGGGCGTAAGTCTTCGCGTTCACGTGAAACAGTTCGCCATCCTCGCAGAAGAAACGCTTCCGCTCGA
>CAIUHT010001407.1 GCA_903898975.1 uncultured Planctomycetaceae bacterium | reverse complement strand
CCCGTCTCCAGCCGACACTCGATCACGGTGTAGCCCGGCAGGTACTCGACTGGCCGCACATGCGTGGTCGCAATCTTGCCCAGCTTCGGATTCGTGGTGCTCCCCCGCCGACCATCCCCCCGGTCATCGACCAGTCGAGTCTCGATGGTCTGCGGTTCGACATGCCCAAGGGCCACCGCGATGTACAGGCGGTGCAATGCATGGTCGCGAAACTGCAACCCCAGCAACCGCTCGGCATCGACCGTGCGGGCAAACACCATCAGGCCACTGGTTTCGCGATCCAGCCGATGGACCGCCCGCACCCGTCGAGTGGCAGGCAGATTGGCCCGTCCCCCGCCCCGTGCTCCCTTGGGACCACCCGGCGTTCGGCCCCCGCCTGGCGGCCCGGTGCGGGCCCGTCGCTGCCAGCGGGCGATCGCCCCGGGCAGAATCTCGTCGAGCGTCGGCTGCAGTTGCTTCCGCTGCTTGGGCCAAGACCGTTCCTCGGCGTGCCGCAGCGTGGTCATCCCGGCGGGCTTTTCGACAATCACGAGGTGCTGGTCGAGGTGGCGAATCCGCACATCCTCTTCCGTCGGGGGGGCGGCCGCGGGATACGGCAGCAGCCGCACGACGTCACCCAACTTCAATCGCCGCCCTTCGTCGAGGCAGAGATTGCCATTCACCTGCAGACGCCGCCCACCCAACAGGCGGCGCAGCTGATTCCACGACAATTCGGGCTGTCGGCGCCGCAGCAGGGCCAGCAGCGTCACCCCCGGCTCCTCCGGAGTGACGTGCCATACAAGTGTTGTCGGTTCAGGCATGGGGCGATCCTTCCCGCGGGATCTACCGGGGTGATGTGCTGGCAAAGCCGCGGGTGAGGGCTTAAACTAGCAAAAGTTCTTGGCTTCCGCGAACGCCTCCTTCTTCTCTCCGACCATGCCGACGATTCACTTCGTGAAGGAAAAACTGAAGGCCGAATGCGCTCCAGGTGAAAACCTGAGGCAAGTCGCCCTCCGCGAGGGGGTGCAGCTCTACCCCGGCCTGCATCAGTATGTGAACTGCATGGGCATGGGAAGCTGCGCCAGTTGCCGGGTGCATGTGACCAAGGGGACGGAAAACCTCAGCCGGCAGGGCTGGTTCGAGAAGCTCCGCCTGTTGCTGGGCCCGCTGACGTTTTTCGCCCGCCTGGGGAACGAGCAGCAGCTTCGGCTGGCCTGCCAGGCCAAGGTGAACGGGGATGTCGAGGTCCAGACCAAGCCCGGCCTGAATTGGCATGGGGATCGTTTCTGGGGCTAGGTTCGCGCTGGGCAGGCGGCTTGAGCTGTTCTCCGGGGCATGTCGGGCAGGCAACTGATGGCGCGTGATCCCTATCCGGCGGATCTGGAACGCTACAGTCGGCAGATGCGACTCCCCGGGGTCGATGTGGCGGGCCAGCGGCGCATTCGCGCGGCCCGTGTCCTCGTCTGCGGGTGTGGTGCCCTTGGCTGTGCCGTCGCCGATGGGCTCACCCGGGCGGGCGTTGGCTTCCTGCGGATTGTCGATCGCGACTTTGTCGAATTGAGCAACCTGCAACGCCAGGTGCTCTTCGCCGAACCCGACGTCGAGGGTGGGCTCCCCAAGGCGATCGCCGCCACCAATCGCTTAAGGCAGATCAATTCCCAGGTTCAGTTCGAGCCCGTGGTCGCCGATGTGAACCCGGGCAACATGCTCGAACTGGCGCGGGACGTCGACCTCATTATCGACGGTCTCGACAATTTCGAGACCCGGTTCCTCATCAACGATGCCGCCCTCGAACTGGGCAAACCGTGGATCTACGCCGGCTGCCTCGGCAGCCACGGACAGGTGATGCCCATCGTGCCCGGCCAGACCGCCTGCCTGCGGTGCCTGCTGGGCGAGGTCGAGTCGGGCGGGGCGATCGAAACGTGCGATACCGCCGGGGTCTGGGGACCAGCCATCGCCATCGTCACCGCGCTCGAGGTGAACCTGGCCCTCCGCCTGCTGCTGGGGAACCCCAACGATCTCCCCCGGCAACTGCTGGTGGTCGATGCCTGGGAGATGACGGTGCGGTCTTTGAACACCGCCCGACTCAGGGAAGAGTCGGCGTGCCCGACGTGCGTGGGAGGCCGGCGCGATTGGTTGTCGGGCGACAAGACCGACCGGTCGACGGTGCTGTGTGGGCGGAACGCCGTGCAGATCTCCCCCGCCGAGCCCCGACCGCTGGAACTGCCCAGCCTCGCGGCACGCTGGTCGACACTGGGGGAAGTGAGCCGGAATGCGTTCCTGCTGCGGTTCGAACCCCGGGGAACCGAAATGCGGCTCACGGTGTTTCCCGATGGCCGCGTAATTGTGCAGGGAACCGCCGACCCCATGGTCGCCCGCCAACTCTATTCGCGGTACGTGGGGAATTAGCCGCCCGATCTGCGGCGCGAACGCACCGCTGGCCCACCCCGGCGTTCGAAGCGACCGGCCGATTGTCCGCGCAGCGACTCCCCCGGCTCACTCGACGTGTCGACGAACAGCCCCCGTCGCCGCTCCGAGCGTCGGCCGGAAACCCCGCAGGCAACGCCCCCACGACTGCGAACCTGCGCGGCCCACGCTGCGAAGACCGTCCAACGATCCTCCGGAGGATTTTCCACGCGATCGAGCGTTCGAAAAAACTCCAGGAGGAGACCGCTGAGCCGGCGTGAAAATCGTCCAAATCAGTTGCGCGAGATCGTCCTGCCACTCCTGTTCAACGGT
>CAIUHT010001406.1 GCA_903898975.1 uncultured Planctomycetaceae bacterium | reverse complement strand
TCAAGCGCATCGACGATGCTGGCCCACAGACCCCCGCCGCCGCGCTCGCCCTGTTCAAGCTGCCCGATGACCTGGAACTGGAAGTGGCGGTCGCCGAGCCCGACATTCGGCAACCTCTCAGCATCAAGTGGGACGCCCGCGGTCGGCTCTGGGTCTGCGAGTTCATCCAGTACCCCGATCCCGCCGGGCTGAAGATGGTCGCGCGAGACAAGTTTCTCCGCTCGGTTTACGACCGCGTTCCCCCCCCACCCCCCCGGCATTTTCCCGGGCTCGATCGCATCTCGATTCATGAAGACACCGATGGCGATGGTCGCTACGACCAGCATCGCGTCTTTGTCGAAGGGCTGAGCCTCTGTTCGTCCTTCGCCTTTGATCGCGACGGGCTGTGGGTGCTGCAGCCTCCGTACCTGCTGTTCTATCCCGACCGCGATCACGACGATCGTCCCGATGGCGACCCCACCGTGCATCTCGAGGGGTTCGGCCTCGAAGACTCGCACTCCATCGCCAACAGCCTCCGCTGGGGTCCCGATGGCTGGCTGTACGGCGCCCAGGGGAGCACCGTCACCGGCGTTATCCGCCGTCCGCAAGACAGTCCCGACTCGGCCATCCGCTCGCAGGGGCAGTGCATCTGGCGCTATCATCCCGGCACCGGGGTCTACGAAGTCTTTGGCGAAGGGGGAGGCAATTCCTTCGGCCTCGAGATCGATTCCCGCGGGCGGATTTTCTCGGGACACAACGGGGGAAACACCCGTGGCTTCCACTATGTGCAGGGGGGTTATTACCGCAAGGGGTTCGAGAAGCATGGCTCACTGTCGAACCCGTATGCGTTCGGCTTCTTCGAGCAGATGCTGCACGACAACGTCCCCCGCTTCACCCACCAGTTCGTGATCTACGAGGGGACCAGCCCCGACGCCCCGCAGGCCAACGGCCTGCCCGCCCAGTACCACGGGCAACTGTTTGGCATTGGCCCGCTGCAGGGGCACGTGGTGCGGAGTGAACTCAGCCCGCACGAATCGTCGCTCAAGACCCGCGACATCGATCATCCCGTCACCACCAGCGACACCTGGTTCCGCCCGGTCGATCTCCAGCAGGGCCCCGATGGTGCCCTCTACATCGTCGATCTCTACGAGCAGCGCATCGATCACGCCAGCCACTACCAGGGTCGCATCGATCGCGACCGCGGCCGCGTGTATCGCCTCAAGCGCCGGGGCGGTACGGCGCTCCCTCCCTTCGATCTCACCCGGCAATCTGCCGCTCAACTGGTCGCCCTGCTCCAGCACCCCAACCGCTGGTTCCGCGAGACCGCGCTCAACCTGCTGGCCTGGCGGCAACCCCTCGAGGTGCTGCCCACGCTCAAGCAGCAGGTCGCCACCAACACGCAAGACTCGGCTGTCGCCCCCCTGTGGGCCCTCAACCGCCTGCAGGCGCTGAATGAACCGGCCATCCTCGAGTTCCTCGGGCATGCCAGTCCCTGGGTCCGCAACTGGACCATCCGCCTCAGCTGCGATTCGGGACACGTGTCGCCCGCGGTCCTCGCCCGGCTGGTCAGCCTGGCACAGGTCGAATCGTCAGCGATCGTCCGCAGTCAGCTGGCCAGCTCGGCCCGCCGGCTTGCCGGTCCACAGGCTCTCGCGCTGATTGAACCGCTGCTGTCACGGGAAGCCGACCTCTCCGACGTGCACATTCCCCTGCTGGTCTGGTGGGCGCTCGAGGCTCATGCCGAGACGAGCCGGGATGAGGTGGTGAGCCTCTTCCGCAAGTCCCCCACCTGGGAGCGGAAGATGGTGCGTGACCAGATCGCCGAGCGACTGATGCGGCGGTATGCGTTAGCGGGAACGCGCCGCGACCTGCTGACCTGTGCCCAGTTGCTCGACGCCGCCCCGACCGCCGAACTGAAGGGCAAGCTCCTCGCCGGTTTCGAAAAGGCGTACGAAGGACGGGCGCTGGTGGGGCTCCCCGACGAACTGCTGCAGTCGGTCGCCCGCGCGGGGGGCGGTTCGACCGCCCTGCGCCTGCGTCAGCAAGATCCCGCCGCGCTGCGGGAAGCACTCGCCCTGCTGGTGAAGCCCGACGCTCCCCGGGCTGACCGGCTGCGGTTCCT
>CAIUHT010001405.1 GCA_903898975.1 uncultured Planctomycetaceae bacterium | reverse complement strand
GCCGCCAGCAGCTCGGTCTGATATCCCGCGTCCTTCAGTCCCTGCGTGTCACCGATACTCAACCCTTCCAGGTAGTCCATCGTCAGGACCCCCTCGCTCGTCCGATCCCAGTAGACTCTTGGCAAGACGAGCGAGGCATCGTGACTGAAATGCCGACGGAACTCGTCAATCGTTCGCCCCTCGCGCTGAAACGAAAGCTCGCGCCGAATCGACCGGGCAAACTGCTGAACCAGTCCCTGGGGGTCGAAGACCTCCGCCTCGGGAATGTGGGCCTCAATCAGTCCCGCCAGTTCACTCATCAGGGCGAGATCGCGCTCGACATCACGGGCGGCGTGCGGACGCCGGATTTTGACGGCGACCTCCGTTCCATCGGGGAGCCGGGCGCGATGGACCTGACCCAATGAACCGGCTGCCAGTGGGGAACGGTCAAACCAGGAGAACAGCTGGTCCAAAGAACCGCCCAACTCACTCTCGACAAGTGCCACTGCTTCGTCTGAAGAGAATGCCGCGACACGCTCCTGCAATCGCTGCAGTTGAGCAATCACCCCGGGTGGGACCAGGTCGGGGCGGGTCGAGGCCATCTGCCCGAATTTGACAAAGGTCGGCCCCAATTCTTCGAGGACCAAGCGAATCCGTTCCGGTGCCGTGACCGACGGTGGGCCCTCGCCGCGACGCAACACCACCCGGTTCCACCACCGCAGGTACCGCAGCAACCCCAGGCGTTCAACGAGGTCGCCAAAGCCATGATTCAGCAGCACCAGCACAATCTCGCGGGTTCTGCCCAGGTTTCTCAGCAATCGCAGCGGCGACACGTGGCAACTCCAAGCGGGTCTCTACCGACGGATCGGTCTGTTTCAGGCATCATGCTGGTCGAGCCCGCACTTCATGATATCGCCTCCCCGAATCGGGCAATCGCTGTTTTCCAGATGTTGCGCGACTTTTTCGGAATCCGGGTGCCACCCCAATTTCCCCGGCCACGCCGCCCGCCTGGCACGGGTTTCGATCCACAGGGATGGCTCGCTTTCGCTGCACGGTCGCCGAGCTGCCCCGGCGGCTGGCAGTGCTCCTCGTCACGGCGATTCCTCGTGCACAGACTCTGAATCCACGATTCCGATCGCTGCACCGAAACAGGTGGTGTCGGCGCGTTCCAATCGCCTCGGAACTGAGGCCACCCGCCTGGTGGCTTGAATGTATCTTCGGATTGTCACGCAACTGCTACGCTTGAAACCTGCGGATTGAGATTGAATCGGCGTGCTCTCCCCTCAATTTCCGAGGGGATTCCGGTTGATCGCTGGCCGCGCCATTCGCCTAGAAAAACAGAATCCGAAATTCGTTGGCGGATCAACTGCCAGTTCTCTGCTCATCATTGCAGAGACGCTTCGACAGACACGCGGATGAGTGACTGAGAGACAAGCGTCTTGAGGCCCGACAGGCAGCCAGATCTCTCGCCCAGTCATGTGGCGAGCGGCTCCCCGGCAACGTCAGTTGCCGGTGCCCGGGCGGTGTCAAGGATTGGACCTTCGGCTGATGCCGTGCAGAGATTGGCTCATCGCCAATCCGGCTCGTCGGCCAGCAACACGCGTTTTTCGCGGCTTTCACCCCGGTGAGGGTCCGCACTTCCTGTCCCGCCCCAGCCTGGGGCACCCCAGTCCCCTTTCGCCCAGGAGTCACTCGCATGTCCCACTTGCTCAACGCTGCTCGTCGCCTGGTTGTCCGTGAAGAGGGGGCCACGATGGTCGAATACGGCCTGATGGTTGCCCTGATCGCCGTCGTCTGCGTCGGTGCCGTCACCCTCATCGGCGGAAACCTGTCCGGCATGTTCACCACCATGGCCGGCAACTTCTAGTCCACACTCGTCGCTGCTTCTTCCCTTCTTTCGTTCACTCCTGTCGCACTTTTCTGGAGTTTCTCACATGACCCACTTGCTCAACGCTGCTCGTCGCCTGGTTGCCCGTGAAGAGGGGGCCACGATGGTCGAATACGGCCTGATGGTCGCCCTGATCGCCGTC
>CAIUHT010001404.1 GCA_903898975.1 uncultured Planctomycetaceae bacterium | reverse complement strand
CGCGATCCACTCGTCGATCATCTGGACCTGCAACTCAACCTTGTCGGTCGGGGGCCCATCGTAGTTCAGCTCGATTCCCAACTCGCGGGCCGCCTCTTCCGCTCCCTTTTTGCACTCGTTGAAGTAATCGATCCCGACCAGCTTGGGCATCATGCCGACCCGCAAGCGGGCGGTCCCCAGGCGGGGGGCTGCAGGTCCCGCGTCACCCGCAGGGGGAGCCGTCGGCTCGGAACCGGTCGAACAGCCTCCGGCCAACAGGCACAACCACAGGGCCAGCCAGGTGAGTGGACGGGACATCATCAGTCTTTCTGTCGGGGGGCGAGACGTTCGTTCAACAGGGCCACCAGGATCACGAGCAGGCCAATCAGAATCAGCCGCGCGTTCGCATTCAAGGGAATGACCCAACCCAGGCCAGGCAAAGTCACCTTTCCGCTCCCCCACAACCGCAGCCCAATCTCGAGGTGGGCCAGGATGCCCAGCCCCAGCAGCGTGCGGGCCACGCTCCCCGAGCCTCCGGTCACGCGCGTTCCCCCCAGCACCACGCAGGCAATGACCTGCAGTTCCAGCCCCTGCCCCGCGTCGGCGACCACCGCCCCGCGGCGCGCGGTGAACCACACCGCCACCAGCCCGGCCAGGCAGCCATTCAGCGCATACAGCACCCGCTCGACCCGTCGCACCGGGACCCCCGCGAACTCGGCTGATTTCCGCTGGTCACCCAGCGAGAACAGGTACCGCCCCAGCGGGGTGGCATGTACCACAATCGCCATCAGCCCCGCCGCGACCCCCAACAGCACTACCTGGCTGGGGACACCCATCAGGCTCCCTTCCCCCAGGCCCAGCAACGCGGGTGGAAACCCGGTGATCCGCGTCTGCTCGAGCAACGCCAGGGCCAGCCCTGAATACAGCGCCATCGAGGCCAGTGTCGTCACCAGGGGCGACATCCCCCAACTGATCGCCACGCCGTTCAACGCCCCACACAGCGTCCCCGTCATCACCGCCCCGACCGCGGCCACTTCCCACGGAAGCCCCACCACCTGCCACAGCATCCCCAACACCACCCCCGACAGGCTCACCATCGAGCCCACCGACAGGTCAATGCCCCCCGTCAGGATCACCGCGGTCATCCCCAGTGCCAGGACGCCCACCTCGGCCCACGGGCGCCACAGGGGCAAAACTCCGGTCACCCGCGGCAACCGGGAGAACACGAGCCACAGGGCGAAGGCCAGCAGCAGCCAACTGAGCGACTCCCGCGCCACCCTGCGCCACCCGGTCCCGTTCATGGCGTCTCCTTGCGGGTCAACCGCTCCCAGGCCAACGCCGCGACCAGCAGCCCCCCCAGCAGCAGGTCATACCGGAACTGCGAGACACCCCACAGCACCAGGCCGTTTTGCAGCATCGCCAACAGCAACGCCCCCAGCACCGCCCCCACCGGGCTTCCACGTCCCCCCGAGACCGCCGTCCCCCCCAAGACTGCCGCGGTAATCGCCCGCAATTCGTAACCGGTCCCCATCACTGTCTGCATCGAACCGTTTTGGGCCAGCTCAAGCAGGCCCGCCACCGCCGCACACAACCCGCCCAGGCCAAAGGCGAGCAGCCAGGTCTGCGTGCGGGAGATTCCCACCAGCCGCGCCGCCCGCGGATTCGCCCCCCACGCCGTCAGCCACCGCCCCCGCACCGTCCCAAACTGCAGCCCGGTCATCAGCAGCAGTCCCAGCAACAGCCACCACGCCCCGGCGGGCAACCCCAGCCAGCGGGTGGTCACCCCGCGACGAAACTCGTCGGGCAGCCCACCCACCATGTTGCCTCCCGTCACCTGCTGCAGCAGGCCCCGAAACACCGTCAGCGTGCCGAGTGTCACCACGATGGGCTGAATCCGCCCCCACAGGGTGACCGCCCCGTTGAACAGCCCCCCCGCCAGCCCCACCAGCAGACCAGCGCCGACCGCCAGCAAAATCTCCCAGGGCGAACCGGTGCCGCGCGACAACATCAGCCCCGTGGCCGCCGCTGACAGGGCCAGCAGCGATCCCACCGAGATATCAATGCCGCGAACCAGCATCACCACCGCCGCCCCCATCGCCAGCAGCCCGCTGACACTGATCTTCTCCAACAGCCCCACCAGGTTCTCGGCGGTCATGAACCGCCCCTTGGTTGTGCTGGCCAGCAAGACCCCCAACGCCAGCACGCTTCCCAAGAGCGGGGCCAGGCCCCCCAGCCAGTCGGTGCGATCACGGCCGCGGAGGGCTGCTCGTGCCGGTTTCTCCCGCTCGGTCGGCAAAGCCGCCGCAGCCAACTCCGCCGCTGTTGTGCCCCGGGGTGAAAACGTCCCCGCCAGTGCTCCCTCGCGGAACACCAGGATCCGGTCGGAATACTGCAGCACCTCGGGGAGTTCCGAACTGATCAACACCACTCCCAGCCCGGCCCGCGTCGCCTCGCCAATCCAGTCATGAATCTCCTGCCGGGCGGCGACATCGACGCCCCGCGTGGGCTCATCGAGGATCAGCACCTGCGGTTGCGACAACGCGCACCGCCCCAACAGCACCTTCTGCTGATTGCCTCCCGAAAGCTCCCCCACGGGCTGCTCGACCGACCGTCGGCGAACCCGCAACCGGTCGCACACCGCCGTCGCTTCGCTCCGCTCGCGTCGCCGCGAAATGAGTCCCCGCACCAGCCACCGCCCCAGGGAGGCAATCCCCAGGTTGTGGCGGATCGACAGCGAGGGAAAGATCCCCTGTCGCAGCCGATCTTCCGGCAGGTAGGCGAGCCTCGCCCGCACCGCGTCGGCCGGCGCCCGGGGCGAATAGGCGACGCCGTCGATCGACAGCGTGCCTCGAGAGAGCGGACGCAACCCCACCAGGGCCTGGGCCCATTCACTCCGCCCAGCGCCAACCAGTCCATACACCCCCAGGACCTCGCCGCTGTGCACGCTGAACGAGATCTCGCGAAAGCGCCCACCGGCATCGTGCAGCCCGGTCCCGCGAAAGACCTCGTGGGTCAGCCCCGCGCTTGCGGCGCGCGGGGTCAACTGGGTTTCGCGCCCGACCATGCGGGCGATCAGTTCGTCCCGGGTGAGCGCCCCGGCGGGCCCCGTCCAGACAACGCTGCCGTCGCGCAAAATGGTCACGCGTGTTGCGAGCCGTTCGATCTCTTCCAACCGGTGCGAGATGTAGATGATGCCAGTCCCGCGCCGCTGCCTCTCGGCCAGTTGCTCGAACAGCCAGTCACTTTCGCGGGCCGAGAGGGAACTGGTGGGCTCATCGAGCAGGAGGATCCGGGGATCGAGCGACAGGGCGGTGGCCAATTGAACCATTTGCCGCTGGGCGACGGACAGCCGGCCGGCGGGCTGACGCGGGTCCAGCGGTTCCCGCAGGCTCGCGAGCACCTGGCTGGCCTGGGTGCTGATGCGCGGCCAGTCGACGGCTCCCCCGAGGATGGTGGGGAGTCCCCGGGCGAGGGCGATGCTTTCGGCGAGGGTCAGTTCTTCGAAGACATCGGGTTCCTGGTGACAGATGGCGATGCCGAGGCGGCGTGAGGTCTGCGGATCGGCGAGGCGGACCGGGGTACCGGCCAGGGCGATGGTGCCTGCATCGGGGGTCAGGACGCCGGCGATGAGATTGAGCAGGGTACTTTTGCCCGCTCCATTTTCGCCGACGATGGCGTGGATTTCGCCGGGGCGGACCTCGAAATCGACGTCGCGGAGGGCGGGGACGCCAGCGAACCGCCGGGTGACCCGGGAGAACTGCAAGAGGGGGGCAGAGTGCATCGCCACAGGCCGACCTCGCGAGCTTCGAATTCCCGGAAGAACGGGGGAGAGCGGATCGTAGCTGTCACTGCGGGGATTTGGCAGGTTGGGGCGCGAGGAGAGGTGTTTCGAAGGGAGATGCAGCGACGTGTGAGCAAGCGATTGGGTAGCGAGCCATTGGGCAGGAAGAGAGGGAGCGGCTCTCGGCAGGGCGGTCCGCATGACGAACGTTTGCGAACTGCCCGGCGGCTTTTTCCGAGACATTCACCGCGCATTGATCTCGGGAATTAAGGTCCCCGGTCGGATGAGGGGCGGAGCTGGGGGAGTT
>CAIUHT010001403.1 GCA_903898975.1 uncultured Planctomycetaceae bacterium | reverse complement strand
GACCCCCGTCGAGCCGGGGGAAGAGCCCTTCGTCCTGCAACTCCCCCCGGAAGACGACGACGGCACCCCCGGGTCGAACGACCGACCGCGCCGCCGATCGACACCCCCGCCGCAGCAACCGACCACCGCCTCGACCGCCGACGTCGCCCACGAGTCGCACGCCCCCGCCTGGGCCCGCCCCACTCTGCGACCGGGGGAATCGCTGCGACTCCTCCGTGTGATCACCCAGACGGTCGAGCAGACCGATGACCAGGGGCCTGCTGGGACCGCCACGGCGGTCACTGAGTACCACCTCGATCTGCTGTGCGAGGGGGAGACCCTCCCTCCGGTCGCCCGGCACCCAGCCCCTGTGCCGCCCGTGCCCACTGTGCCGCCCCTGCCAACTGCCCCACCCGCAACCCCTCAGCCGCCCGGCGACGCTCCGGAAACGCCCCCTCCCGCGACAGCCCAGCAGTATCGGCTGACCATTGTGCGGACGAGGCACCAGGTCCAGTGGTCCGACGCGGCCTCCTCCGTCGCCCCCCCCGCCGCTGCCGCGACTGATGCCCCTGTGGACGCGGTGGATGAAGCGCCCGCGCCGGCCCCCCCGGGCGAGCCG
The DNA here is from genome assembly GCA_903898975.1 of uncultured Planctomycetaceae bacterium. Lineage (GTDB taxonomy): Bacteria > Planctomycetota > Planctomycetia > Planctomycetales > Planctomycetaceae > UBA10511. Next base: position 1,643 of record CAIUHT010001403.1, on the reverse strand, counting down.
GTCCACTTCCGCTTTTGGCTTGGTCACACTGGCGAGATTTTGGCGGCCGAGCGCAGTCTTGAGTCGGCCGACGTCCCGCGCCGTCTCTCAAGCCCTCCGGTCGCCACCAGCCCCGCTTCCCAGGCCCAGCCGGCGGCCCCTGCGGAAGAGGCTCCCGTCGACGGGGGGCTGCAACTCCTTGAGAACGACCCGCACGGTGGGCTTGCTGACTGGCTCTGCCTGATCCCGGTCCCGGCGGATTCGCCCCTGGCTCCCTGGCGCGAGATTCGCAATGTCGCCGGGCCCGTCGCGTGCCGCAAGACCAGCGAATACCGCGTTCGAGAACTCCCCGGCCACGATGAAGAAGTGGTGCAGTGGCGGGCCAATCTGACCCCCCCCACAGTGCGCCTGGCAGGGGGAACCGTCGCCCCGGAGTGGCAGTTGATCGACGGGAGCGAGGCCGGTGAAATTCGACTGTCGCCCCCCCACAGCTGGCCCGGCGCGATCACCCAGCGGCAGACCGTGCGCCTGTTGACCCAACTCGAAGACGGGCGTCCGCTCTGGCAGACCAAGCACGTCACCGTGTTGTTGCAAAAACGCGACGGCAACAGTGAGTAACTCACCGGGACCCTGCCCTGGCTTCCACTGTTGAATCCACAACAAAAACCAAAGACATCAATCAGGCCGGTCGACGCATAAAAAATCAGAAACTGTGGCAAAAAAGAGCTTGCCACAAAGTGGCCACTTGGGCTAAGCAGGGATTTTAAGAGGCAAGAGTCTGTCACGTTGGTCCGATCTCGAAGGATTGAGACGGGGCCAGGGCGGGGCAGTGTGTTTCCCAAAAGGTCCAACGGGGTGTCAAACCTGGGCCAACAACACGTTCACGGAGGATGACGACAATGCGTGTACTGACATCGATTCGCTGTGCGGGCGTGGCGTGGCTGTTGACGCTGCTGTGCCAGCCGGCGTGGGCGGGTCCTATCAAGGACTTTACGAGTGTCACCGATGGGGTGATCTGGACACAATTTGGTGGCACCGGCAGCGTGTTGACCGACACCGCCAACAACGTGACCACCGCCACGGTCGGTGGCAGCACCTATGAACTCTCGGTGACCAACGCTCAAAGCCTGTCCGGGGTGTACAGCTTCACCTTTCAGGCCGGCTTCCCCACGGGCACCAACCTGATTTTCGATGCGGCCACGCTGACGGCGGTGCGCGACACCTCCAACGTGCCCGGCGGTCAGTCCACAGGTGTTCCCAATCTCAAGATCTCCGACTCCTCCGACTTCCTCACCTGCTTCGCCAACGTCGATGCCCTGACCACCGGCTCAGTCGACCTCACAGGTCTCAACGTCCGCAAGCTGTACTTCCGGGTCACCGCGGCAGTCGGTTCTCCTCTCTCGGCGTACTCCGACTTTGACCTCGTTGCCCACTCCATCCAAGGCCCTCCCCCGCCCCCTCCCGCCGTCCCCGAGCCCTCCACCTGGGGCCTGCTCGCCGTCGCCGGAGCCACCTTGACCCTCGCCCGCCGTCGCCGCTAACCACCGGCCCCGGCTCAATCGTCTGAACCCTCCCGACCCCCGACACCCCCGCTGGTGCCGGGGGTCGGACCATTTACTGAACGCGCGAGTGGCGACGCGCGTGGTTCCCCGTGGCGTCCATTC
>CAIUHT010001402.1 GCA_903898975.1 uncultured Planctomycetaceae bacterium | reverse complement strand
CGATCTCCGATCGCAGCTACACGTTCCGCGTGACGGCGCGCAACAGTTCGGGAGACTCGACCGCTGTCACGGTCTCCGGCCAGACTCCTCCCGCCCCCCCGGCGTCTCCCGTCAACGTCGGTTTCAAGAGCCTCGGCAACATCAAGGTGACCCTCACCTGGCAGAACGCGGCCACGACCGCCGTAAAGAATCTCATCCGTATGAGCACGGACGGGTCGAATTTCACCAGCATCGCCGAGCTCCCGTTCCAGTCCACCGAGCACACGGTGACCAACCTCAGACCGGGCACGCGGTACTGGTTCATGGTCTACTCGGTCAGCCCCACCAGCTGGTCGCCCCCCTTAACCCCGCTGCAAATCACGACCACCAACCGGAAGCCGACGCCGATTACAAATCTGCGGGCCATCAACATTGGGGTCAACACGGTGGACCTGACCTGGGACGGCGGAGAGGGCGAAGAGGGCTATGAATTCCAACTGAGTGAAAACAGCCCCAACAGCTGGAGAGGCTGCGGCTCGACCGGCCCCAACATCCGGCAATTCCGGGTGAACAACCTCAAGGCGAAAACCTGGTACCGATTCAAGGTGCGGGCGGTGAACACCGTGGGGGCGACCGACTGGTGCGAAACCTCGGGTTCGATGAGCACGAAACCGCGGTGAGTTGCGATCAAGAAAGGATGGGGGCCCACGCACGCCGCTCTGCCGCCCCGTGCTGTTTCCAGATGCCCTGGCGGTCGCCTCGTGATGCTCGAGAACGCCTGGCTGTGAGAGAGCAACCTTGGCATTCACCTTCCGCATCGACTGCGTGTCGCAGTCAGCCTACCCCGGTTCCCCAAGTCTGCGTCGTGCGTGAAGCGATCCCAACCCGACCGCTTCGGAGCCTTGTTAAATCCCAACACTGCGCTGTACAACCCCTGCCATGATCCCAGTCGCTGGTCACGGACTCATGTCCTTCGTGTCCCGTCAATATCCCTTGATTCTGCTGGGGCCTGATCGGGAGGCCTACCAGGAGCGATTGACACAACTCCTCGAAGCCAGGCTGGCTGAAATTGGACTTTCGTCCAACGAATTGTACGTCTGCACGACTGAGAATACGACGCCAAAAGATGTAAGCCGACTGGCTGAGGGTTTCGCGGTAGCCCTCTGGTTTGGGCATCCTATTAGGCCCAACCCTCCCTTGGATTTAGAACTCTTAAACGCCATTCATAAATCCCATCAGATTCCAATCTATCCCGTGAGCGAGACCCTCACTGATTTTTCCACCAAGTTCCCTTCCGCTCTTCATCGAGTCAACGGCCTGCCATGGTTACCGGAGCGCATCGTTGCAGAGGTCCTTGGGGCATTCCAACTGACGCGACCTGAGCGTCAGGTGTTTATCAGCTACTACCGTCGTGATTCGTCAAGAGTAGCGGCACAACTCTATCACGAACTCCAGATGCGCGGGTTCCAGGTCTTTCTCGATTCCGCATCGGTGAAACCGGGAACCATGTTCCAGGAGGTGTTGCTGGGGCGACTCGGCGACATCGATCTGTTGCTCGTACTTGACAGCCCGAATTTCACCAAGGACTCGGAATGGACTTACGTCGAACTGCAGAACTCATTGCTTAAGGCCATTGGAGGTCTTCGATTAATCTGGCCCGCAGACGGCAGACAGCGCCCGGTGCACGGGACGCAACGAACTTGGGACGAAGCATTCAGCTTATTCGATTCTCGGAACTTGACCGTCGGTGACTTTGAGGGCAACCTCCCCCCATCCATGGATTCCGGAAACGCCGACGTGGGGCAATTCACACCGGCAACTCTCCAACTAATCGTCAATCAGGTCGAGGAAGTGCGAATCAAATCACTCGCGAAACGACGCTCCCGTGTCTTCGAAGAACTCATGAGTCATCTCAACCAGAGGAGTGTCAGCTACACCATCAAACCGTTTGGGGAGTCCGAGGGAGGGATGAACCAATCGCGGTACTCAATCATTGATGTGGAAATCGCCTCAAACAATGTTGCCAGGATTTACCCTGTCGTCGGATTCCCGGACGCATGGGTTCACCAAGCACGCCACGATGAGATCCGACCAGTGCGTTCGAGCCTCAGCATCGCGGCGTCCTGCATCGCCTACGATGAGGTTCTGGCGACGGCGGACCTCAAGGCACACCTCACATGGCTCTCGGAGAATGTAAGCGATCTCCCGCTCTTACCAGTTTCTTCACT
>CAIUHT010001401.1 GCA_903898975.1 uncultured Planctomycetaceae bacterium | reverse complement strand
TGTCTTGGCGGAGTGACTTGGCGGAGTGACTTGGCGGAGTGACTTGGCGGTGTGGCTTGGCGGTGTGACTTGGCGGTGTCAGACGAATGGATCAACAAGTCTCGATCGGACCGCCGGGAGGTTCTGGGCCGGGGTGGGATGCGGCCGACAGCTTGGCGTTCTCTGATTGGCGCTCTCTGATTGGCGCCCTTTGCTTGGCGCCCTTTGCTTGGCGGAGCGACTTGGCGGAGCGGTTTGGCGGTGTGGCTTGGCGGAGCCAGACGAATGGATCAACAAACTTCGATCGGACAGCCGGGCGGTTCTGGGCCGGGGTGGGATGCGGCCGACAGCTTGGCGCTCTCTGATTGGCGCCCTTTGTTTGGCGGAGCGACTTGGCGGAGTGGCTTGGCGGAGTGGCTTGGCGGACGTGACTTGGCGGACGTGGTCAGCAGGACGGACGGGCCGACCAAGTTGAAAAAATGTCGGACGGAGGGGCCGGTCGTCTTGGTTTGGCACCGGAGCCCGTTTCCGTGCGTTGTTCCGGGGCGATTGGTATGCTGCGTTTCTCAGCGAAAACCGTTGGCTGCCACCGCATTTCTCCCCGCTGACCGGCGTTTCGACAGCTTCTGTGCGTGGTCGGCCCCTCGGCTCGTTCCGCCCGGTCGCCCCCCCCCCTGCGGAACTGGTCGGCAGTCGTGGTTTCTCCTGAAACGTCACTCTCCCTTCTTCAAGGCGCTCCAGATGGTCACACAGTTCCGAATTGGCTTGGTGTTGGCGGCGTTTGTGATGGCAGGGTGCGGTGGCTCTGGCTCGACTCCTCCCGCCCCTCCTGCGGGCGGACAACTGGGCTCGGGCGGGGGGCTGATTGGCTCGGCGGGCGGTCCGGCCGACGGGTCCTCCAGTCCGCAGACCGCCGGAAAGGCCGGGGCCAGGAAAGGGACGATTGGCTACTCGGCCCTCACCCTCACCAACCCGTTCTTCAAGGTGATCGCCGACACCATGCAGGCTGAGGCCCGGGCCCAGGGTTATGAGCTGCTGGTCCTCTCCGCCGAACGCGATGTGAAGGTCCAGGCCGATCATGTCCAGGAATTCATCGTCAAGGGGGTCTCGGCGATTGTGCTGAACCCCTGTGACTCGGCGTCCATTGGCCCGGCGATCGCTGCCGCGAACGCCGCGGGAATCCCCGTCTTCACCAACGACATCAAGTACGTCGGCAGCGAAGGCAAGGTGGTCTGCCACGTCGCGACCGACAACCTGCAAGGGGGCCGGCTGGCCGGGCAGGCGATGGTCAAGCTGCTGGTGGGAACGGGGGGCAAGGTCGCCATCCTGCACTTCCCCCAGGCCGAGTCGTGCCAGCTGCGCGTGCAGGGCTTCCTCGAAGTTATCGGCAAGCACAATGACGCCGGGGCGGGAGACAAGATTGAAGTCGTCGCGACCCTCGACGGGGGGGGCATGCGGGACGAAGGGTTCAAGGCGGCGAAAGACACCATCGAGGCCAATCCCGATCTCGCGGCGATCTTCGCCATCAATGATCCCTCGGCTCTCGGTGCCCGCGCGGCCCTCGAGGGGGTGGGCAAAGCCGAGCAGGTGAAGATCATCGCCTTCGACGGCCAGATCGACGGCAAGCTGGCAATCCTGGACGGGAAGATTGTCTGCGACCCGATCCAGTTCCCCGACCGGATTGGCCGGGTGACCATCGAACAGATCGTCAAGCACTTCGGGGGTGACGACGTGGCTGCCGAGATCCTGATCCCCTCCGAACTCTACTACCAGGCCGACGCCCAGAAGGACCCCGAGGTGACCGCCTCGAAGGATTCGTCCCCGTGACGGCGGAGTGGGCGGGGGCCGCTCCACTGCTGGAGATGCGGGGGATTGGCAAGTCGTTCCCCGGCGTGCGGGTGCTGCAGGGGGTCGATCTGACGCTGCACCGGGGCGAGGTGTTGGCGCTCCTGGGCGAGAACGGCGCGGGGAAGAGCACGCTCATCAAGATGCTGGCGGGGGTCCACCGGCCCGATGAGGGGCAGATTGCCATCGATGGGGAACCGGTTGACCTGTCGGGGCCCGACGCCTCGCTCGCCGCGGGGATTGGAGTGATTCACCAGGAGTTCCAGCTCGTCCCCGGGCTGACCCCCTGGGAGAACATCTTCCTGGGTCGCGAGCAGACCCGCTGGCTGGTCGATCGGCGGGGAGAGCGGGAGCGGGCGGAGCGGCTGTTCGAGCAGCTGGGTGCCGAGATTCCCCTCGACACTCCCTGTGGGGAGCTCTCGGTCGCCCAGCAGCAACTGGTCGAGATTGCGAAGGCGCTGTCGCAGGATGTGCGGCTGCTGGTGATGGACGAGCCTTCGGCGGCCCTCTCTCCCGAAGAGGTGCCCCGCCTGCTGGCGATGGTTGAGGAATTGAAACGCCGGGGGATTGGCGTGATCTACATCAGCCATCGGCTGGAAGAGATCTTCGAGATCGCCGACCGGGTGCTGGTGTTGCGGGATGGGGAGGTGGTGGGGTCGGGAGCGACAGCCGGGCTGACGCGGGGGAGACTGATCGAGTGGATGGTTGGGCGATCGATTGAGCGGGAGTACCCCAAGCAGTGGCATCCGCGGGGGAATGTGCGGCTGAGGGTGGAGGGGCTGCGGCGGGGGACGGCGGTGCGGGGTGTGGGGTTCGAGGTGCATGCCGGGGAAGTGCTGGGGCTGACCGGGCTGATTGGGGCGGGGCGGACGGAAGTGGCGCGGCTGCTGTTTGGTGCCGACCGGGCCGACGCGGGGGAGGTGTGGCTCGATGGTCGCCGATTGCAGCTCGGGTCTCCCGCACGGGCGATCGCGGCGGGGCTGTGCCTGTTGACCGAAGATCGCAAGCACCAGGGGCTGGTGCTGGGGGCCGGGGTGCTGGAGAACTTCGGGCTGCCGAACCTGGAGGAATTTTCCGGGGGGGGATGGCTGTGGGGGGGGCGGGAGCGGCGGGCGTTTGACGGGCACGCCGAGCGGCTGCGGATTCGGCTGGCCAACCCGGCCCAGCCTGCCCGGCAGCTGTCGGGGGGGAACCAGCAGAAGGTAGTGCTGGCGAAGTGGCTGCAGCGGCAGGCGGGAGTGCTGATCTTCGACGAACCGACGCGGGGCATCGACGTGGGGGCGAAGTACGAGATCTACCAGTTGATCAACGACCTGGCGGGGGAGGGGAAGGCGATCGTGATGATCAGCTCGGACCTGCCCGAGGTGCTGGGGATGAGCGACCGGATCCTGGTGATGCACGCTGGACGGGTGACGGGCGAGATCACCGACGTGGCCCACGCCACGCAACAGCAGGTGATGGAACTGGCGGTGGCGTGACCTATGAACACACAACGGCAATCGCGGTGGTCGGGGCACTGGCTGCTGCGTGATTACGGCATGGTGGTGGCGCTGGTGCTGCTGGTGGCGCTGTTCAGCTGGCTGACGCTGACCGAGCAGTTCCCGACGGGGGAGGATGCGGGCCGGCAGGTCGCCGAGCTGGTCCTGGCGCAGCCCGACAGCCCCCGCGGGGTGCTGGTGGTGGTGCGCGACACGCCGGAGGACTGGGCGTTCGCCGAGGAAGTCGAGCGGGGCGTGAAGGCTGGGGGAGCGACGGTGCTGGCCCGGGTGCGGGGGGGAGCGCCCGACGTCCGGCAGGCGATCGAGCGGATCCTCGCGGAGGGGGGAACCATCGACGCGATCGCGGCGAACGAGGTGACTGCCAGCTGGAGTGTGTACGACCGCTTTCCCCAGCTGGACCAGGTCCCGCGGGTCAAGCCCCAGCCTTACCCGTGGCCCAATTTCCTGAAGCTGAGCAACCTGCTGGGAGTCGCCAACCAGACGGCGATCTATGCGCTGATCGCGATTGGGATGACACTGGTGATTGTGACGGGGGGGATCGACCTCTCGGTCGGGTCGCTGGTGGCACTGTCGTCGGTGAGCACGGCCCTGCTGCTGCGCGACTGGGGGGGCGGAGCGCAGGCGGGGCCGGCGGCGATTGTGCTGGCTGCACTGGTGGGGACCAGCCTGTGCGCGGTGGCGGGGTCTCTCAACGGGGTGCTGATCACGCTGTTCCGGCTCCCCCCGTTCATTGTCACGCTGGGGATGATGATGATGGCGAGTGGACTGGCGTTTCGGCTTTCCGAGGGGCGGTCGATTCCGGAACTGCCCGCCGGGTTCGCCTGGCTGGGACGGGGCCGCATGGTGGGTGTCCCCAACCCGGTCTGGCTGATGCTGGGAGGGTACCTGCTGGCGCACGTCTGCATGTCGCGAACGCTGCTGGGGCGGTATGTCTACGCGATCGGGGGGAATCGCGAGGCGGCCCGGCTGTCGGGGGTCGCCGTCAATCGCGTGCTGTTACTGGTCTACACCCTGAGCGGCGCGCTGGCGGGGCTGGGGGGGCTGGTGCTGACGTCGCAGCTTTCGGCGGGCGACCCCAAGTTCGGGCAGATGTATGAACTGGAGGTGATTGCCGCGGTGGTGGTGGGGGGGACGTCACTGCAGGGGGGCTATGGCAAGGTGTTCGGCACCCTGATTGGTGCGTTCATCATCGCCGTGATCAAGAACGGGATGAACCTGCTCAACGTCGACCCGTACAACCAGAAGATTGTGCTGGGAGGGGTGCTGATGCTGGCGGTGCTGCTGGACACCGCCAAACGCCGCAGCGGCCACTGACCGCGACCAGGCGGGCGTTGCCGCGACTCTCGTCGGGGCGGCGAGTCAGCCAGTGTGGAGGGCAGTGGAGTTCCAGTTTGGGGCCACCGACTGGGCTGAGACTTTTGACTGAGACCTGTGGCTCAAGAGTTGGGCTCAAGAGCTGGAATCAGTCGCTGGAATCAGTCGCTGGAGTCAAGAGCGGGGCTGGAGATCGTCGCCTGCGTCTTCGGGGTCGGACCAGTCGGCGAGCCGGCCGAGGGCCCGCAGCAGCCAACCAAGCAGCGCAGCGTTCAGCAGGCTGGCGCTGCCGTAGACCGCCAGGTAGCCCAGCTCGGGCCAGTCGGCGAAGCCAGGGAGATAGCTGCAGGCGACTCCCCACGGCAGCGTCAGTCCCTGGGCGAGCAACCACCGCTCGGTGGGTGGCCCCGAACTGCCAATCGCCTGCAGGCAGGCCCACAGGCAGGCCAGCAGGTACAGCATGGGCCACAACAGCGACCACCGCATTTGGCACCCGTCACGACCAGGGCAACACTGCCAGAACTGGTGGGGCGGGCCACCCGGGCCCCACACTCCGACGACACTCCCACGGATACTCCAACCACTCGCTAACCGTGTTGGCTGCTGCGGCCACCCGTGGGCTTACTGGTACAACCCGCGGGTCAGTTCCATGAAGGCAGTTTCGAGATTCAGCTCTTCCTCGCGGAACAGCATG
>CAIUHT010001400.1 GCA_903898975.1 uncultured Planctomycetaceae bacterium | reverse complement strand
GCGCAGCCTCACGCTCACTGTCGCGTACCCCATCGCGCGGGGCGGGGCGGTCTTCCGGTTGGCGTTCGGAACGCGGTCGCTCGCGTTCGGCACTGTCGCGCCTCTCTTGGGCTGCGGGGGGAGCGGTTGCGCCGGTGGGTGGGGTGTCGCGCCGGTCAGCCGGGGCTTGGGCCAGGGCCACCGTGGCACTCCCCAGCAGGACGGCACCCCACAGGCAGCGACTCAGCGAGGAACTTCTCGCCGACCAATTTTCCGGCGACGAATTTCCCGCCGAAGAACTTCCCGGCACGCTTGTGGCAATCGCCCGCCAGATTTTCCGGTCGAATCGCATCTCACCCATCTCCCGGGGTTGGTCCCCACAGAGGTCACTGCACGGTTTTGACTGCCCTGTGTTTCTTTGCAGGGCGCGAACCGTTTCCAGCCCCACGCAGTCCGCCTGCGCAGCGTGACACGCGCTGCGGCGGCATCACACCCGTTTCAATTCCACGCCGGTCACTCCTTCGACCGCCAGCAGCGCCTGCACGGCGTGGGGCAACTGCTCGGCTTGTCGCAGTGTGACCGCATAGCAGACTTCCAGTCCGGTTCCCTGCTTGAACGAACTGCTCTCCCGCACCACGGCTTCGCTGAACCAGCGTGTCAGCTCGGGCTCGAGGCGGGGCAGGGTCACGTCGGCGGTCTGCATCCGCACCAACAGTCGGCCCGGGCCTGGACCACTCGCCTGCGCACTCCCCCGGTCCAGGAGGCGATCCATCCCCAGTGCCAGCAGTCCCACGATGGGCAGCCCCAGGGCCCCGACCACAAACAGTCCCGCTCCCGCCGCCATCCCTTCGACCACGGCGAAGATCACAAAGGCAGTGTCGCGGGTGTCGTCCACCACGGTGCGGAACCGCACAATCGACAGCGCTCCCACCAGGCTGAACGCCCGGGCCACGCTGCTGCCAATCACAATCGAGACCAGCGCAATCAGCACCGACATCAGCACCAGCGTCGTCGCCAGCCCGGCTGTCGCCCCCCGGTCTCGCCCGTGCGACCCCTTATAGACCCCCGCCACTCCCAGCCCCAGCAGCACTGCCGCCCCCAGCCGGCTGAGAAGCAACGGCAGCGCCACCTGCTCGGGATCGGTCGGTAATGCGGAAAGCCAGTCGGGCATGCCACTCGCCATCGCCCCGTCGGGGCTCGCTTCAAGAATTGGGAATCCCGCTCACTCGCCCGCCGCCGCGCGCCGGATGACTCTTCCGGTGGGAGCACCTGTCTGGGGGAGCACGCCCCAGTCCCATGCGTCGCCAGTCCCATCACTCGTGGGCCGACCACTCGCGTGCCAGACCACTCACCAGGGCCGACCACTCACCGAGCGGACCGCAGATCAAGCGGGGTTTGCCCCCTACCCTCGGCGACCGCCACGGGCCTTATTCTTCCAGTTGCCTCGGGCCGACGCAAACCGCCACGTCGGGCCACTCTGGCCAGACGCTGGTCGAGAGCCTGAGTCGGGGCCCGTGGAACAACTCTGTGCGTTCACTCCGCCGGCTTGGGTTCGGGAAACTGCCAGCGCTCGTTGAAATACCCCGAGACCAGCGGTTCTTCCCAGAGATCGCCCTGCACGGGCAACGCCCCGGTCGGGAGTTCGGGACCGCGCCCCACGCGCATCACGCTCCAGTCCCCCAGCCTTGGAAACAGCAGGTAGTTCAGCGTTCCCAGCTCGGTCGCGTGGAAGCTGTGCCCCGTGTTGAGCACCAGGTATTTGTCGCCCCGGTCGAGCAACGGGTTGGGCACAATCAGCGCTGGGGCATGGCTGCCTGCCGGGTATTTTTCGCCCGCCATCTGCAACTCGGCTGCCGTCCACTTGATGGGAAGCCCCGGCAAGGCCCGCGCCAGCACCTGGTTGCTCCCCGGGTCGCCAAACAGCACCAGGTGGTGCTTTGCCATCTGCGCCGGGGTGAGGGCCACGTCATCGACGATGGGCAGGTCGCCGCGGAAGTACTGGTGCCACTCGGCAGCGAACCGCTGCAGCACCCCCAGCGACCAGGCATGCACCTCGGGGTTCCACGGAGTTCCCGTCCCCCGCACACACAAGAACGGGGCGGTGAATGCATCGTCGATGGGGCCGGTCAGCCCCGGGCGCTTGCCACGCCATTCCCCCGCCCCGGCCAGTTGCCACTTCCCCTCGACGTTTTCGAACTCGATCCAGTCGCCCGGCGGTGCGGCTCGCAGGTCCAGTTCCAGTTCGCCCACCCGCAGCCGGGGTGTCTCTCCCTCCAGCACCTCCCGCCGCAGGGCAAACCGCACCACATTGGTGGCCCGCAGCAGTTGAATCTGCCCGTCGGGCAACCGCCGGGCTTCGAAATCGGCCTTCTGGTAATGCGCCCCCAGGGCCCGCAGCTCCACCCAGTGGCAGCGGGGGTACTTGAGCGTCCAGGTGGCGAATCGCAGTTGTCGGGGGTGGCGGTCGAGCCCCCGCTCGGCGAAGGCGCCAATCAGGCGCAGTTGCTCGCGTTGCGTGATGGGGTCGATGGTGTGGGCGGTCTCGGGCGAGATGAGGTTGACCAGTTGCAGTCCTTCCCGCCGGTACGCCTGCCCCATCAGCACGTGGGCGTCGAAGAAGATGTCTTTCGCTCCCATGCAGGCAATCGCCGGGACGACTCCCCCGTTCGCCGCATAGTCTTGCGAGTCGAGCAGGTGCAGGGCCAGCTCCTGGTGCTCGGGGAGGTCGCCCACCTTGATGAAGTTTTCGAGCGGTGTCTCAGAGAACCGGCGGGTGTCGACATAGCCGCAGTAGGGACCCAGCGCCACAAACCGGTCGGGATTCTTCAGCCCCAGGTGCCACGTTCCCGAGGCCCCCATCGACATGCCCCGCAGCACAATCCGGTCGCGGTCGATGGGGTATTGCCGGCAGACCGCCTCGATGGCTTCGAAGACATCGGTTTCCCCGGCGAAGCGGTAGCCGTTTTCGACGCGGCCGAGGGGATGGAGTTCGAGGAAGGGTTCCTCGGCGAAGGGGGTAGGGGGGGGAGTGCCCGGGGGGCTTTCGGGGAAGCGGGCGCAGAATTTCAGTTCGCTGAGGCCGACGGGGCGAGTGCTGCCGTGGAGGACGACGTCAAGCCGGTAGGGCTGGCGTTCGGGGAGGGTGGCGGGAATGACGAGTCCATAGGGCTGGAGCGAGCCATCGATGGCGGAGCGAAAGCCGCGGATGAGTTTGCCGGTCTGGCCGGCCCAGGGGAGTTCGCCCTGTTCGAGGGGGGCGAGGCGTTCGCGGGTTTTGGCGACCGCCTGTTTGAGGAGGGAGACATCGGCGGGGGTGAAGGCGCGGTCGTAGGTGAGGGCCCATTCGAGGCCCTTGAGGAAGACGGCGGCATCGGCGACGCGATCTTGTTCGGCGGCACTGTGGGCGGCGGCCTGGAGTGGTTCGAGGCGTTGCTGGAGGGAGGCGAGATCGGTCCACAACTCGTTCGCCTCGGCGGGGGAGAGTCCCTGGTAGACCGGGGGGTCAAACGCCAACGCGGGGCGGGGGGCGTGAACGCACAGCAGCCACGCCAACAGCAGTGCGGGCAGCGCCAGTGCCCGCTGAGGGTTTTTGGGGAGTGGGGCGGAGATCAGCCAGGGACGAGGGGGGGGCGGCATG
>CAIUHT010001399.1 GCA_903898975.1 uncultured Planctomycetaceae bacterium | reverse complement strand
GCTCCTGCCGCTGGAGCGGGAACGCCTCCCCCAAACGTCGCGGCGGACCTCCCCCCTGGGCGACGATGGTCACCGCCCCCCCTGGTCACATCGACTGGTGTGCGGGGGTCAGCCCACCGCTTACCAGCGCGGACGGGGAATTCGGTTCGGGGGAAACAGTTGCTGCTGCTGTTTTCGTTCCAACCGGCGCTGCAGCTTCCGCAGGCTTTGCTGTTCCTGCGGGGTCAGCGGATCGGCCGGCCCGCCCCCAGTCGCTGCTCCGGCCGCCCCCGCAGTCGCTGCTCCGGTCCCCTCGCCCCCTCCGGCAGCCGCTGCGGTGCTCCCCCCGCCATTCCCCGGCGCGGCTCCTCCCGCCGTCTCTCCCGGCGGGACAGAGGCCGGTTCAATCGTTCCAACCTGCGCAAAGACATTTCCATGGCGCAGCAGCGCCTGGTGTGCCTCGGTCGCTTCCACCAGCCACCGCACCTCGCGGGCAATCCACGCCGCAATCGGCACTCCATCGAGCAGTGCCACCCGATTCGACGCCGTCGCCGGGACTCGATCGTGCGGCGTCACGATGCCCACCAGGTTCAACGGGTCAGCCGCCGAGATCACGACCAACTCGCGTGCCGGCCCCTCGTCGCGCAGCTGCCTGAGCAACCGGATGGTTTCTCCCAGGGCAAACTGTTCCCCCGCCACTCCCAGGATGAATCGCCCCCCTCGAATCTCGCCCCGCGCTTCGAGTCGCCTGAACACCTGCAGCAACTCGAACCACCGCGGAGCCCCCGGCTCCCGCTCCAGGAGATCCCGAAACACCACCCCCCACCGCCTCAGCAACTGCCACGCCCAGGCGGTCACTCCCTCGGCGTTGCCCCCATCGCGCGCCCCTGGTCCACGTGATTCCGTCACGCGTGAATCCACCCCGCGCGTCCCCCCCGCACTCTTCGCCCCCCCGGTCCCTGTTGCACCCACCGCTCCCGATCCAGTCGCACCAGTCGCTGTCGCGGTACCCACTGGGGTCCCCGCCTGCGGCCCGGCCACCCCCGCGCCTCCGCTGGGCGTTGCAGTGCCCGTCGCCCCGGCCGCGCGTTGTCGCCACAAAGACCAGCGGCCCGCCCCGGCGAGGGGGGCCCGTCGACGCGTTACACCCGCACTCGCGACCGGTTGTTCGCGACTGCTGGGGGGCGGGTTCACCAGGGCTCTCAGCCCGGCGAACCCATCGGCGGTCACTGCCCCGGCTGCCGCCAGTTCGCCCAGCACGTCGGTCAACTGCGTGGGCAGCATGCGGGTCTCGACCAGCAGGTCCCCCGCGAACGAGGGCCCCTGCGTCTGCAGCAGGTTCCAGATTTCCTTCGCCGGCAGGCTCAACCCAGCGGGCTCTCCCTGGGGAGGTTCGGGCTGCAGCCAGGCCAGGTCGTCACGCAGGAACAAAGAGAGCGGGACCGCCCGCGTCAGGCTGGCGATGGGGCGGACGCCGTCCCCCGTTCGCTTCGGGGGATGCAGCCGCCCCCAGCCCGCTTCCCCCGCCAGGCACAGTTCATCGAGCCACTCGGGGCGGTAGTTCTCGACGCGGGGAGGAAAGAGATCGCGTTCCCAGGCGACCGCCGGCAGGTCGAGCCCCTGCAGCTGCGAGAGCGCCTCGAAGACCCCCGCCGGCCCCTGGCGGTGCGTCCCCCGCCACAAGCCCTGGTGCCGGGTGAGAAAGCGGACAAACACCTCAACAGGCACCGGCTCGATCTGCCGACGCAGCCCCTCCATCGTCAACCGATGGATCCGCGAGAGCAATCGTCGGTGGCACCACTCGATGTCGGGGGGGGTCTCCACCCGCGGCACGGGTTCATGATGCCCATCACCACAGTGATCGTCGCCACACGCCCCCTCACCCCCCTGCGCGTCGGCACACTCGGCATGGGCACCAGCACTCCCCGTGGCCTGGGTGTCCCCCACCTCGCCGTGTGCCGGTGGAGACTGTTTCCTGTCGGCGGAAGCCGCCTCAGCCTGGGGTGACACACTCCCCGGTGAATGAACCCCGCCTGCCCCGGTCTCGTTCGCCCCGGTCCCGTTCGCCCCAGTATCGTTCGCCCCGGTCCCGTTCGCCTCTGTTGCAACGGCCTCTTTTCCAACGGGCTCTTTGCCGACTGGTTCACCCTGGGCTGGTTCACTCCGGGCTGGCTCGTTACCGGCTGGCTCGGTGGAGCGCGGTGGGCGGGGACGGAACCGGCCGCGGAGGACAACTCCCTCTCCTTCCAGCGACTCCAGGCTGGCCAGCGTCGACGATTCGGGGAGGGACAGGTAAGTGGCAACCTCGGTGGCGGTCACCGGCCCACACACTTCCAACAGCCCGCGGATCATCGCCACGCGGGCCTCCGACGGTTCGCACTCGAGGGGGATTCCCGAGGGAATCCGCACGTCGGGCCGGGGGGTCCCTGCGGGAAACGCCCCCCGCACCACCGGCAGCCGTTCGGTGGCCACCCAGCACACCCCGCTCCCCGGGCGCTCGTACCGCGTCGCCCGCCCCGCCCGCACCAACTCGTCAAACAGGGGCAACCAGTCGCCAGGCAGCCGGCACGGGCCCAGTTCACCTGCCGCGGGAATCATCACCCGGCTCAGCAGCAGGTCGTGCAGTTCATCGGCCGAGCGAACCTGCGGCTGCGCCTCGGCCCCCACCCGTTCAATCGCCAGCGGGTCGAGCCGGCCGAGGTCCGAGACACTCTCCACCGTCAGCGAGCGGCGGGTGGCGACGGCGCGCGTCCGGCGTTCAGCGACCTCGCCCCCATCGAGGAAGGCGTACGGGTTGGCGTTCAACAGTTCGTAACAGAACGGGCTGGGCTCGCGCGTGTCGCGGGCAATCAGCTCAATCTCACCCCGGTCGATCTGGCCCAGGACCTCGCGCAGCCCCTCGAGGTCGTGCGCCTCCTGCAGGCTGTCGTGCATCGACTGCCGAACGAGCGGATGGTCGGGCAGCACATGGTCGCCCGTGATGTTTTCCTGGCACCCCGTCAGCTTCGGGAAGACGGCGGTCAGCAGGTCGTCGGCCCGGAACCGCTGCAGCGCCGGGGGAACCTTCCGCCCATTGCGGAACCGCGACACCAGCAGGGCGCGGGTCACGTTCCAGCGCCAGCGGGTGGGGAACGTCGGCACATACAGCAGCGCCTGCTCGAGCAGCTTGTCGACATTCCGGGCGTTGAGCATGCGGAACATGCTCTCGAGCGGAAAGCTGTGCTGCGGCCCGAGCGAGAGGATCAACCCGTCATCGTCGGCGGTCGCCTGGAGTTCAAAATCGAAACTCCGACAGAACCGCTTCCGCATCGCCAGCCCCCACGCCTTGGCAATCCGGGCCCCAAACGGGGCATGGATGACCAGCTGCATCCCCCCCGATTCATCGAAGAACCGCTCGAACACAATCCGCTTGTGCGAGGGGAGCAGCCCGATCGCCGCCTTCTGGGCACGGGCATACAACACCACCTGATCGGTGGCGACAGCCCCCACTCCAGTCTCGCCCTGCAGCCACTGCGAGGCCGCCTCGGGCTGGTCGACGCGCCGCTCCAGCTCTTCCCGCAAGCGGGAGACCTCCTGCGACAGCTCGAGCGTTCGCCCTGGGGCCTCGCCGCGCCAGAAGGGAATGCTGGGCGGAGCCCCCCCGGCGTCAACCACGGTGACGTCGTTCCCCCGGACGTGCACAATCCGCCACGAGGTGTTCCCCAAGAGAAAGATCTCGCCCGCCGTGCTCTCGCTGGCGAAGTCTTCGTCGAGGGTCCCGACGACGGTCTGGTCGGGCTCGGCGACCACGCGGTACGAGGCGATCTCGGGAATCGCGCCGCCGTTCGTCGCCGCTGTCAGCCGGGCTCCTTTCCGGCCCCGCACCCGTCCTCCCACCCGGTCCCAATGCAGAAACACCCGCCCCCGCCCACTTCCCGGCGCCACCCCTTCCGAGAGGTATTGCAGGGTGTCGTCAAAGTCGCGGCGGGTCAGCCGGCGATAGGGCCACGCCCGCCGACAGAGGGCGAACAGCTCCTCGGTCGGCCACTCCTGGCAGCCCACCTCGGCGACCAGCTGTTGCGCCAGGATGTCGAGCGGAGCGGCGGGAATGGGAATGACATCCAGCCGCCCCGCGCGGATCGCCCGAATGAGCGCGAGGCACTCGACCAGTTCATCACGGGTCAGCGCGACCAGGCGACCCTTGGGCACCAGCCCCAACGCATGCCCCGACCGCCCCACCCGCTGCAGGAACGTGGCGATCGAACGGGGCGAACCAATCTGGATCACCAGGTCGATGTAGCCAATGTCGAGGCCCAACTCGAGCGAGGCGGTCGCCACCACCGCCTTGAGCTGGCCGTTCTTCAGCCGCTGTTCGGTGTCGTGCCGCAGGTTGGCGGCCAACGACCCGTGATGACTCCCCACCGCCTCTTCTCCCAGCAACTGGGTGAGCTGGTAGGTGATCCGCTCGGCCATCCGCCGGGTGTTCACAAAGATCAGCGTGCTGCGGTGTGAGTTGATCAGCTCACAGAGCCGGGCGTGAATCTCGGCCCACTGCTCGTGCATGCAGACCGCCCCCAGGTCGCTCGCGGGGATCTCCACGTTCAGATCGAGTTCCCGCTGATGCCCCACATCGACAATCCGGCACCGCGGCCCGTCCCGGCGCGGCTCCTCTTCGGGCGGTTCTTCCTGCGACAGTTCCTCCGGTGTCAGTTCCTCGCCTGCCGATTGCTTCTCGGCCCGTGCTTCCCCAAGCGGTCGGCCCAGCG
>CAIUHT010001398.1 GCA_903898975.1 uncultured Planctomycetaceae bacterium | reverse complement strand
CAGGGCCTGGAGGATCGGGCGTCACGTTTCTCGGACACCATGAACGAACCTGTGACAGTGTGCCACCACGAGGTGGTGGTGGAATTGAAGAGTGGACTGCACATGGCGCCAGCCGTGCAGGTGGTTCAGACTGCGCAGAAATTCCGCGCCAGCCTGAGCATCCGCAAGGGTGAGCGGGTGGTGGATGGGAAGAGCATGTTCGACCTGCTGACGCTGGCGGCCGAGCAGGGGAGTCGGCTGGAGTTGGAAACCCGGGGGGAGGATGCCCCGGAGGCGTTGGCGGCGGTGGTGGCGCTGTTTGCCCGCAATTTTGTGGTCGATGGAGTTTCGGCCGATCGCGACCTGGTTCCCTGACCGCCATGGAAACGCGCCAGGGGATCGCCGTTTCACCCGGTGTGGCGATTGGGCCAGCCGTGGTGCTGGGAGCCGAAGGCTTTCGGATTCCGCAGCGCCTGGTCGCGGTGGATATTGTCGACAGCGAGGTGCACCGGCTGCATGGGGCGCTGCAGTCGGTGATTGCCGACCTGGAGACGCACGAGGCCCTGGCATCGGCCCGGCTGGGGCGGCAGTACGGGGCGATTTTCGCCGCGCATCGGCAATTGGCGCAGGACCCCAAGCTGGGGGGCGAGATCGAGCGGCTGATCCGCGAGAACTGTTTTTCGCCGGAATTCGCGGTGAGCCGGGTGTTGCGGGAGCATGCCCGCACGCTGCAGAAGCTGGGAGACGGGTACTTCGCCGAGCGGGCGCACGACCTGCTGGACCTGGAGAAGCGGATCCTGCAGCACCTGCTGGGGGAGCGGCGGGAAGAGCTGGCGCATGTGCAGAGCCAGGCGGTGGTGTTGGCGCACAACCTGACGCCGAGCGAGACGGCGAACCTGGACAAGAAGTTTGTGCTGGGGTTTTCGACGGAGGTGGGGGGGAAGAGCAGCCACACGGCGATCCTGGCGGGGGCATTGGGATTGCCGGCGGTGGTGGGGGTGGGGTCGTTCCTGGCGGGGGTCTCGGGTGGGGAGACGGTGATCATCGACGGCCACGAGGGGCTGGTGATCATCGATCCGGACGAGGCGACGCTGGCGCGGTACCGGGAGGCGGATGCGCGGCAGAAGACGGTGGCGATTCAGCTGCAGTCGCTGGGGCCGTTGCCGGCGCAGACGAAGGACGGGGTGGAGATCAAGCTGTTTGGGAACATCGAGTTTCCGAGCGAGGTGGAGCACTGCGTGGAGTGCGGGGCGGCGGGGATTGGGCTGTACCGGACGGAGTTCCTGTACCTGGAGGGGGGGCAGGAGCCGACCGAGCAGCAGCACTACGAGGCGTATGCGCGGGTGTTGCGGGCGTTTCCGGGGAAGCCGGTGGTGATCCGGACGCTCGACCTGGGGGCCGAGAAGTTCCCGCAGACGATGCAGCAGATTATTGAGGCGACGCCGAACCCGACGCTGGGGCTGCGGAGCCTGAGGCTGACGCTGGCGAACCTGCCGATGTTCAAGACGCAGTTGCGGGCGATCTTGCGGGTGGCGGCGTTGGGGGATGTGCGGCTGATGTTTCCGCTGGTGTCGACGCTGTATGAGCTGCGGCAGGCGCGGTGGCTGGTGGCGGAGGTGGCGGAGGATCTGGCGGAGGAGGGGCTGGAGCACAACCCGAAGCCGAAGATCGGGATGATGGTGGAGGTGCCGTCGGCGGCGATCCTGGCGGAGGAGTTTGCCCGGGAGGTGGACTTTTTCTCCATTGGAACCAACGACCTGATTCAGTATACCTTGGGGGTGGATCGGGCGAATCCGGCGGTGTCGCACCTGTATTCGTCGGCGGATCCGGCGGTGTGCCGACTGATTCGGCAGGTGGTGGCAGCGGCGGCGTCGCGGGATGTGACGGTGTCGGTGTGTGGGCAGATGAGTTCTGACCCGATGTTCACTGCCTTTTTGGTGGGGACGGGGTTACGGGAGTTGAGTGTCTCTCCCAACGCGATCCTGGAGGTCAAGCAGGTCATCAGGAGCATGACGCTGGCCCAGGCGCGGGAGATCGCCGAGCGGTCGGTGTTGTTCGACGTGGCTCGGGACTTGGAAAGCTACTTTCGGGGAGAGCTGCATCGGCTCTGCCCACAGTCGGAGATCTAGTTCAGCCGTCGGGCGGGTGAAGCGGAGGGGCGCACAGCGCGTCGAGTCGCGAGCCAGTCGGGCGGATTCCATTCATCAAGGGCGGTTTGTGTTTCGGCAACACAGGCTGTCAGTCGCCGGTCAGCCGGCCCGTTGGAGCCGAGTGTTGATTCCCGGGGCAGCAGGCCCCGTTCACGGAGAGACCCGGCGTGGCCGGGGCGAAGTCTTGCCTGAATACGCCGATCGCCGCCCCCTTGGTGGGGCCGTCGCCAGCGGGGCACCCGGAGGGGGTGCGAGCCAAGACCCTGTGAACCGCGCCTGGCCCCTGGCGACGCACTTGACCTTTCGGGCCCCCGAGCGGGTTTTGCCGCATTCAAGGGAGTTGCATGAAGAAGGAAATGCTGGTCAACGCGCTCCAGCCTGAAGAGAGCCGGATCGCGATCATTGAAGACGGGGTGCTCGAAGAGCTCTACATTGAGCGGAACAGTCTCGAGAACTACGTCGGGAACATCTACAAGGGGCGGATTGTCAACATCGAGCCGTCGATCCAGGCGGCGTTTGTCGATTTTGGCGTGGGGCGGAACGGGTTTCTGCACGTCAGCGACGTGGAGCACCAGTACTACAAGCACCTGGTGGCTCCCGGGGGGCGGGGCGAGGGGGAAGAGGACGAAGACGAGGGGGGCGGGGGTCGCCGCGGGGGTGGCGGCGGTGGCCGGGCGAATGAGCGCTCGATGCGGAACAAGCCGCCGATCCAGGAGATTTTCCGTCCCGGCAGCGAAGTGCTGGTGCAGGTGATCAAGGAGGGGATTGGGACCAAGGGGCCGACGCTTTCGACCTACATCTCGATTCCGGGGCGGTACCTGGTGCTGATGCCCGGGCTGGGTCGGGTGGGGGTGAGCCGGAAGATTGAAGACGAGGGGATTCGTCGGCAATTGCGGCAGGCGCTCGAGCAGTTGCGACCGCCGCGGGGGCTGGGGTTCATCATCCGCACGGCGGGGATTGAGCGTTCACAGCGGGACCTGGAGCGGGACCTGGCGTACCTGGTGCGATTGTGGAAAACGATCGTGCAGCGGCTGAAGCAGACCCGTCAGCCGGGGGGGATTTACGAAGAGAGCGATGTCGTGCTGCGAACGATGCGCGACATTTACAACAAGGAGATCGAGACGGTCTGGATCGACTCGCCCGAGGCGTACGAGCGGGCCCGTGACTTTCTGAAGGCGGTGCTGCCTGGCCAGGCGGACCGGATCAGGCTGTACGACGGGAAGCAGCCGCTGTTTCACCAGTACAACATTGAGGATGAGATTTCCCGCATCCAGCAGCGGCGGGTTCCGCTGGAGGGGGGCGGGTCGCTGGTGATTGACCAGACGGAGGCGCTGGTGGCGATTGACGTCAACAGCGGGAGCTTCCGGACGGGAGATGACGCGGAAGATTCGGCGTACCAGCTGAATTTAAAGGCTGCGCAGGAGATCTGTCGGCAGATTCGGCTGCGGGACCTGGGCGGGGTGATTGTCAACGACTTCATCGACATGCGGGATGAGCGGCACCGCCGGGGAGTGGAGCGGGCGTTCCGCGAAGCGATTCGGCGGGATCGGGCCCGGACGAAGGTGTTGCGGATCAGTCCGTTCGGGCTGATCGAGATGACGCGGCAGCGGATTCGTCCGTCGCTGCGGCGGAGCATCTTTGAAGATTGCCCGGCGTGTCACGGGACGGGGCTGGTGAAGACGGCGGAGAGCATGGCGATCGAGGT
>CAIUHT010001397.1 GCA_903898975.1 uncultured Planctomycetaceae bacterium | reverse complement strand
GGTGGTGGCGGGCAGGGGGTTGGAGCCCCGAGTTCGGGGTTTGGGGCGGGGAGGGGGCTGTTTCTCGGGGTTTTTGAGGGTTGTGGGCTGGGCCCGGGGTTTGGTTGCTGGTTTCTGGTGTAGGGGGTGGCGGATGGGTGTCGTCGAACCGATTTTTTCGACTGTTTGGCCTGTAACTTCTGTGATGGCGTCGTCATACTGACGACTCAACGCCCGGGCGTGCCCCGGGGACCAACCCACGGCCTAGTCAAAGGAGTGAAGCCATGCTGGTGTTGTCTCGTAAGTCCGGTGAGAAGATCCTCATTGGCAGCGATATCAAGGTCACCGTCATCCGCATTGGACCCACAAGCGTGCGGATCGGGATCGAGGCCCCTGGAAACCTGAACATCGTCCGCGAAGAGCTGTGCCTCGAAGACGGTGCGGTTGTCTGTGCCGCGGAGGCGACCGAAGAGAATCATCGCCCGGGCTATCCCCGCTAAGCACGGCGGGCGAACCTGCCGACTCCCCCATCCCCCGCTTTCGCCGGGTGGGTTCCGAGTCGCTGGCTTGCCGAGGCTGGATATCGAGGTGACCAAGTCGAGGTCAGGGGGGCTGCCGGATTTCCCGCAGCCCCCCTTCGCATTTCCACCGTTCGCATTTCCCCCGTTTGCATTTTCAGCGGACGCTCAGCCACGTTCCCGTCTCCCGCCACTCGCCCAGGAGCACTGCCCGCCGTGAGTTCCGAACCGAATCCGACAGGCAAGATCACTGGGCCGACCGGTACTGCAGCAACTGGCACTGGGGCAAGTGGCACTGGAGCAAGTGGCACCGGGGCAAGTGGCACCGGGACGACGAGCGCTGGAGCGATCGCCGCGGGAGCGCCGGGACACCGGCTGAACCTGTTCGACGCCACCATGATCGTGGTTGGCTCGATGGTCGGGTCGGGCATATTTATTGTTCCCGCCGAGATGACCCGGCTGCTGGGGAGCCCGGGCTGGCTGCTGGTGGCCTGGCTGTTGACTGGCCTGCTGACCGTGAGCGGAGCGGTGGTCTACGGCGAACTCGCCGGGATGTTTCCCCGGGCCGGAGGCCAGTATGTCTTCCTGCGAGAGGCGTTCTCTCCCCTGTGGGGGTTTTTATACGGGTGGACGCTGTTCACGGTCATTCAGACCGGAACGATCGCGGCCGTCGCGGTCGCATTCGCGCGGTTCACGGGTGTGGTCTGGTCGGTGATCGCCGAAGACAACTACCTCATCGCCCCGGTGTCACTGGGGGCCAGGCACGCGATTTCGCTCTCGACGGCCCAGTTGATCGCTCTGCTGGTGATTGCCGGGTTGACCTGGGCCAACATCCATGGACTGCGATATGGCAAGTGGCTGCAGAACACCCTGACCGTGGCGAAGGTGGCGGCACTGGGGGGGCTGATTGTGCTGGGGCTGACCTGGGGGTGGAATGCCGAGGTGGTGGCGGGGCATCGCGCCCGGTTCTGGACCCCTCAGCCGCTGGACCAGGTGGTGCCCGGCGTGTCAGCCGTGACGGCGTGGGGGTTGCTGGCGGCGCTGGCGGTCTCGCAGGTGGGGTCGCTGTTCTCGGCGGATTCGTGGCACGTCATTTCGTTCGCAGCCGAGGAGGTGGAGAATCCGCGGAGGAACCTCCCGCTGTCGATGGCGTTGGGGACGCTGCTGGTGACCGGTCTGTATGTGCTGGCGAACCTGGCGTACCTGGCGGTGCTGCCACTCGAGGGGATTGCCAAGGCGAGTTCGGAGCGGGTGGGGACGGCGGTGATGGAGGCAATGATTCCGCAGGCGGGCGGGTGGCTGATGGCAGTGGCGATCATGATTTCGACACTGGGGTGCGACAACGGGCTGATCCTGTCGGGGGCCCGGGCCTATTACGCGATGGCTCGGGACGGGCTGTTCTTTCGAGGGGTGGGGCAGCTGGGGCGGGCGGGGACGCCGACGCGGGGGCTGATCTTGCAGGCGGCGTGGGCCATGCTGCTGGTTTTGCCCCGGACGTTCGATCCGCAGACAGGCCGGTACGGCAATTTGTACGGGGCGCTGCTCGATTACGTGGTGAGCGCGGCGTTGCTGTTCTACCTGCTGACCATTGTGGGGCTGGTGCGGTTGCGGAGGGTGCGGCCCGACGCGCCGCGACCGGTCCTGGCCTGGGGGTATCCGTGGGTCCCCGCGCTGTACATCGTGGGAGCCGTGTTCATCCTGGGGATGCTGGTGCTGTATCGCCCGCAGACGACGTGGCCGGGCCTGGCCCTGGTGGCGACGGGAGTGCCGGTCTACTGGTTGTGGCGGGGGCGGGCACAGACCGGGGCGGGTCCTCTGGCCGACTGAATCGAAGCGGGATATCCTCCAGAGAGAGGCAGGGGCTGCGGAATCTCTGCGTGCGGGAATCTGCCCGTCAGCGGGTGGAGGAGTGAGCGTGGATTCCGTTGTCTCTTTCGTTGTCTGTTGAGGGCGCGCGTGGCGGGCGCTTGATTTACGGCTCTTCATCCATCAGTTGTTGAACGACATTCATGGAACTGTCAGTCTGTCCCACCTGTCGGCAATCGGTTCTCGATGAAGACGCAGAGGAGTGTCCGTTCTGTGGAGCCCCGATGAAGGGGGCCCCCAGTGGGCGTCCTGCGGCGGGGGCCGGCCCGTCGGCCGGGAAGGGGGCCAAGGGAGGAGCGGCCCCGGGGAAGCTTCCGGGCAAGGGAACTTCGGCGGGCGAGGATGACCCGTTTGAGGCCGAGGCGAAGACCGCGCGCAAGGCGATTTCCCTGTCGGCGAAGCCCGCGACGGGGCGGACGGTCGAGGTGCGCTGCCCGATGTGCGAAACCGTCGGGTATGGTCCCCCCAAGGTGGCGGGCCAGCTGGTGAAGTGCGCGAACCCGAGTTGCAGTGTGCCGGTGTTCGCCGTGCGGAACCTGCAGCGGGAAGAGCCTGTCGCCGTGCCCAGGCCGGCGAAGTCCAAATCTCCGCTGCCGCTGTTCGTCGTGCTGGGAGGGGCGGTGCTGGCGGGGACGGGGGGACTGGTGTGGTACCTGAATTCGATCAAGCCGCCCGACAAGTTGCCGGGCGCGATTCCCGTGCCTCCCCGGGTGACCAGCCTGCCCCCCGAAGAGGGGCCGGAACCCGAGGAAGTGCCGGGGACGACGCCGACCGGGACGGTCCCGGCAGCAGGCGGGCGGGCCGCGGAACTGAAGGAGTCTTTGTCGCAAGCGGTCTCGGCGGCGCTCAAGTCGCCCGCGACGAAGAAGGCCTATGGCCGGCGGATGACGGCGTTGGCCTACGGGCACACGGGAGACACCGTGGGCTTCCAGGAACAGCTTGAGCAGTTGCGGAAGCTGGGCCAGCAGTCCCCTTATGAGGTCATTCCTCCGCTGGGGTTGCAGGTGCTGCGGATGTTGCCAGCCGATGCCACCGTGCCCCCCGCCCTCCTCGAAGAGGTGAAGCGGGTGGCGCCGACGTTGCCGAACCGGGGCCGCTTCGCCACGGAGTCGGCGATCCTGTCGGCGGCGGTGCTGGCGGCGGCGGGGGACCATGCCGCGGGGCAGGAGGTGCTGCAGCAGCATCGGGCGGCGCCGATGGTCGAGCAACTGGCGGCACTGCGGCAGCTCTCCGAGATGGATGGCGGCTTTGACCTGGCCCAGGATCGGCCACTGCGTGACGAAGGAGAGTGGAACCATCCGCTCGAGACTGCGGTGACGCTGCTGCTGGCCCAGCAGGGGCGGTGGGAAGCCGCCGAGAAATGGGCCGCCAGTCTGACCGCCGAGCCGGTGCGCGACGAATCGTGGCTGGTGCTGGGCGAGCAGCGGCTGGCGGGTGAGTTGGGGCAGGATGCGGATGCCGCCCTCCGGCGCGCCGAGGAGATGCGGACGAAGTTGTCGGGGGTGGGGCAGGTGCGGTTCGCGGCGCGGCTGGCTCGGGCCTGTCGCAAGGCGGGCCGGCAGGCGGAGGCCGAGCGGGAATTGAAGAGTGCCGTGGCGGGACTGGCAGGGCTCAAGGCGACCGCTCCCCCGCGACTGGGCGACCCGCGGTCGGCGCTGGAGGCCAGGTTGCCGGAAGCGGGACCGCTGCTGGAGGGGGCGCGGGCCGCGCTCGAAGTGGCGGGCCTGCAGGCGGCTGACAACCCGGAGGCCGCCTGGGAGTCGATTGCGACCGGGCTGTCGCTGTTGCGGGGGCTGGGCCCGACGCAGCAGGCGGTGGATCGACTGCAGGTGCGGCTGGCCGACAGTGAAGTGGAGGGGCTGCGGCGAGAACTGCGGAAGGCGTTCGCCCTGGCGAATGACGACCAGGTCCGGCGGAAGCTGACGCAGTTCCGGGAGTCGATGACGCAGCTGGAAGATCGGGCGAACCTCCGTTTCGAGCAGACGATTGAACTGCTGAGTGGCGCGGTGGCGCAGGGGTTGGAGGGGCAGGTCTGGCAGGAGGTGCTGGCCCGGGACGGGGATGTGGATGGGAACCAGCGTGAACCGCTGGTGGCGACCGCGCTGACCCCACTGGTGGCGTTCGCCTGTGAGGATCGGGGGGATGCCGCCCTGGCGACGCGGATTCGAACCGAGCACGCCAGCCGTTGGGCCGAGGCGGGCCCGAACGAAGAGTTGCGGGTGCTGCCGCGGGTGTTGAGGCAGTTGGCCAAGCACGGAGACATCGGAGGGTTGCTGTCGGCGTTGAACCCGAAGTTGTCTGAGAATGGCCAGATGCAGGAGACCGCCCTGGAACTGGCGAGCGAGTTGGTGGATGCAGGGCGGGTGGCGGAGGCCCTGCAGTTGGCCTCGGGGCTGGGGCTGGAATCGCTGCGGGAGGATGCGTTGTACCTGGTGGCCGCCCGATCGGCCCGGCTGGATAAGGGAGCGGAACTGCGGGGGGCGCTGCCGGGCCAGATGAAAGTGACCGAGGTCTCGGCGATCCAATCGGGACTGGCCGCTGGCTGGGGCGAATTGCTTCGGACGCAGAAGTAAGGTGGAGCTGAGGAGGGGCGCGGAAAGATACCGCGCGCCCGCTGCGGCGGCGGACACGATTCGTCGCTGGGTCCGTACATGCTCCGGTGAGCAGCCGCGCGCCCGGTTGGGCATCCGATTGCTTCATGAAACATTCGCGCAAGCGAGAGGCTGCGTGTCGGCAAGTTACGTGTCGGCAGGTCACGTGCCGGCAGGTCACGTGTCGGTGCGCGACCGCGGTGCGTCCGACAGGGAGCGATTGCCTGGCGGAGGCGTGCGACCTCAGCCAGGCCCGGTGCTGGTCGGTGCGCCGCTGCTGATGGGTCAGCGGGCAGATCGATCCGCACGCGGCTCAAGCGCCGTGCTGACCTGGCGCGGTGACCTTCGAGCGACGACCCAATCGAGCGCAGTCCTGTCCGAGCGCAGGCCGGCCCGCTGGCGGAGTCGTGCGGGCTGCAGGTCCTCACCGCGGGGCGTCGGGCACCCGTCGGGCTTCAGGCCCCAATCTGAAACAGGGTCCCCTGTGCCAGGCAGTCGCACAAGAACTCGTAGAGTTCGGCGAGGGCCTCGGGGGAGGGATCCCGGCGATCGCGCAGGCCACGGCAGATGCGACGGGCCAGCGGCCCTTCCGCGATCAGCACCTCGAGCGTCTGCTGTTGGGCGCGATCGAGTTCGCCCCGGGCCACCGCCCGGCCAATCAGCGTGTCCCAGACCTGTTGCAGCGTGCACGACGACTCGGAGATGCCCAGCAGTTGCAGGTAGTCTTCGTGCCAGACCACGGTCCGCTCGGCATTGCGGATCGATTCGAGAAAGACCGACTGCAGCGGGTCGATGGGCAGGGCCATCTGGGCCGACAGCGGGGCGTGCGTCTCGGCGACCAGTTCCCGCAGCACGGCCACGACCGCCGCACAGATCGAGAGATCGGCGAGCGGGCATTCCTGCACGTCCATCACGCGGATCTCGATGGCCCCCCGCTCAAACCGGGCGATCGCACCGCGGGCGTTGAGCCATTCGTGCTGCAGCACCCCGTCGGGGTCGTGGGGCGCGATGGCGGCGTATAGCGGTTGCAGGATCTCGCGGGCGTAGTCGTCGGGAGTGAAGACCGCCTCGGGAATGACCCGGCCGGCCACTTCGGGGATCGCGCGGGAATTGAGGCGATAGTATTCGAGCCGGTTGTCCATCAGCCCGGTCACTTCGTCTTCAACGACCGGTGAACTCGCCGTCAGACCCGGGAGCAGCGGCAGCAGCAGGCGGATGGCGGCGTGCAGCCGACCGAACTCTTCGGACCCGTGAAAGGGGAGATTGAGATGCACGCTCTGGAGGTTCGACCAGCCGTGCCCCTGGCAGCCGAAGATCTTGTCAAATGCCGAGTAAACCGCCCCGTAGGCGTGGGGCCACAGCACCGTTTCTTCGGCGGGGTCCATCCAGGGGTGCATGCCCCCGGGCATGAGGCGGGCGTTGAGGGGGGCGAGACGGCGGTTGATCTCGCCCACCTCGGTTTGAAACCGGTCGGCGAGCCCGGCCAGGGTCGGGGCGGGCTGGGCGGTCTTCAGTTCGACGACATGGGCGACCAGTTCGTTCGACCAGTCGATCCCGTCGCGGCAGACCTCCCCCGTGGGTTGGCCCTGGGAGTCGCACAGCAGGCGGTCGGCGACGGGGCAGACATCGAGAGATTCTGCATCAACCACCATGTATTCGAGTTCGACACCATAGACGGAAAAGAGTCTGTGGCTTTCGGGCATGTGGTCGCGGGGGCTGAGTGAGATGTCGACTTGGGAGTTTGGGATTGTTGCAGATGGGTGAAGAATGTTGAATAGTTCGTGTGCGGTTCAGGAGCTTGGTTCAGGGCGGGGCAGGCAGTCCCGGAAACACAGGGTGGCTGGATGAGTGAGGATTCCGGAACGCCCGGGCAGCAGGAGAAGTTGGTGGGGCCGATCCCGCCGGCTGCGCCCGGGAGCACCGGACTGTCCAGTCAAGTGGCAGACCCGCCGCGCCGCGACGCGCCAGCCGAGCCGCTCACCCCGACCGAGCCGCTCACCCCGACCGAGCGGGCCGCGACAGTGGCTGAGCCGCTCGTCTCGGCCGAGCCCCCCGCGATGCCGGAGGGGCTGGTGGCGGGGGGGCTGGTGGCGGGGGCTCAATCCCGTGGAGGCGTGCTGCACAGTGGTCGGCCCATCATCGAGGCGGGCCTGGCGCTGCTGCTGCTGGTGGTGCTGTTGCGAACGTTCATTGCCGGCGGATACATGATCGAGACCGGCTCGATGGCTCCGTGCCTGCTGGGCTATCACCGGCGGGTGACCTGCGAATCGTGTGGCTGGCAGTTCGCGGTCGATGGCACGCAGGGAGAGGGGCTGGCCACCTGCCCCAACTGCTGCCGGGATGGGCTCACCCTCGACGGGCTCCCCCTGAACGATGGCGACCATCTGCTGGTGTCGCGACCGGCCTACGAGTTCTCGCCACCCCAGCGCTGGGAGGTGATTGTGTTTCGCAATCCGTCCCGGCCCGGGCAGGCGTATGTGAAACGCCTGGTGGGACTGCCCGGCGAGCGGGTGCACCTCCGGCAGGGGGACCTGTATGTGAACGACGTGATTGCGCCGAAGCCTCTGGACGTCCAGCGCGGGATGCGCATCCTGGTGCACGATCACGATCATGCCCCGCCGGCGGACGAGCCAGAGTGGCAAAGTCGGTGGGAGATTGAAACGCCCGGCGCGGGGTGGGATGAGCGGGGGAGCCGGTTCGTCTATGC
This sequence comes from uncultured Planctomycetaceae bacterium, assembly GCA_903898975.1. GTDB lineage: Bacteria > Planctomycetota > Planctomycetia > Planctomycetales > Planctomycetaceae > UBA10511. Next base: position 8,508 of record CAIUHT010001397.1, on the reverse strand, counting down.
CCCGCTGGAGCGTCAGCCCGCAATTGGGGGCGAGGTGGAAGAGTGGGTGGGATACCGGCACTGGATTCGGCGGGGGGGCGGACATCGCACCAGCGTGCGGCTGGACGACTGGCCGGCCCGGCTGCCCCCCAGCGCCCTGGTGGACACCCGGCTGCAGTACGTGGGGGACGCCCGAAGCCTGGTCGCCACGGGGGCCTTGTCGCCCGGGTTGCGGGCCCGGCTGGCCGAGCAGGCCGATGACGAGGCCTTCTCCCGGTCGCTGGCCAGCCTGTTCGCCGCCTCGCACGTCGCGCCCATCCTCGACCAGTACGGGTACAACTACGGACCCAAGTCGGGTTCGAGCCACGAGGTGCGCGACCTGATGTTCGCGGCCCAGGTCGCATTGCGGGGCGAACCGGGAATCTTCGCGGTGGTGCTGGATGATGGCGAACTGACCTGCCGCTGCGAGTTCGACACGGCCGAACAACTGGTGCGGCTGGTGGATGATCGCACGGGGGAACTGCTGCGGCAGGGAGCGCTGCCAGCGGGGTTGCGGGAGGGGGCGCTGGTGGAGATCTCGCTCTGGGATCGGCAGGCGCTGGTGGCGGTGGCGGGGGAGTTGGTGTTCGAACCGTGGCTGGCCCCCGATGGGCGGACGGGGCGGGGGCCCACGCCGTGGCGGCCGGTGCGGGTTGGGGCCCGCCGACTGCGGGCCGAGGTCTCTCAGGTGAAGCTCTATCGGGATGTGTTTTACACGTCGAACCTGGGGGAGCGGGGGTCGTCGGCGCCGGCAGAGCTGGGACCGGACGAGTTTTTTGTGCTGGGCGACAACAGCCCGGTCTCGAAGGACAGTCGGAGCTGGAGCGAGGGGACGGTGCTGAATGCGTCGCTGCTGATTGGCAAGCCGCTGATTCTGCACCTTCCCTCCCGGCGTCAGCGGGTGCAGTGGCGGGGCTGGCAGACCGAGATTCGCATTCCCGAGCCTTCCCGGATTCGCTACATTCGCTAGATCGACATCTGTGTGCCTACCCCCCTGAACTGGCCCATGAGTTCCAGCAAGAAATCGTCTCCGCCTGCCAAGGTCAGCGGTCCCGAGGCTCCGGGATCGGCTCCGGCCCCCCGGCCCGACGCCGTTCCCGCCAGCGAGCCGCCGCGGGAAAGTCCGCGGGATACCATTGAATCGGTGGTGGGGGCGTTCCTGCTGGCGTTCCTGTTTCGCACCTTTCAGGCCGAAGCGTTTGTCATTCCCACCGGCTCGATGGCTCCCACGCTCTATGGAGAGCAGCGGGATGTCTTCTGCGAGAAGTGCGGGACCCGGTTCGCCGTCGGGGCCGACAGTGTCCCCTCGCCCCAGGCCGAATTGCGCTACGACCAGACACCCACGCGGTCTTCGTTCCTGGGGCGGCTGTTCCCGCAGGCGACAATCGACCCAAATCAGCGGCTGCATTCGGCCATCTGTCCGAACTCGGGATGCCAGTACGTGAACTCGGTGCTGGACCGGCAGATTTTCGCCGGGGATCGCATCCTGGTGAACAAGTTCCCCTACGAGTTCGCCGAACCCCGCCGCTGGGACGTGGTGGTGTTCCGCTTTCCCGAGAAGCCCAAGACGAACTACATCAAGCGCCTGGTGGGGCTGCCCGGGGAGCAGGTGCGGGTGATTCGCGGGGACGTCTGGTATCGGGCGGCGGGCAGTGACGAGGCCTGGAAGATTGCCCGCAAGAGTCCCGAGCGGCAGATCAAGATCCAGTTGCCGGTGCACGACAATGATCGACCGGCCCGCGATCTGCTGGCGGCGGGCTGGCCCGAGTCGTGGGCACCCGAGGCAAGGTCAGCCGCGCCGGCGGCAGGTGAGCCCGGAACTGGTGAGCCGGGGGGGGATGACCCGGGGGCGACCAGGACCGGACCCGCCAAGGCGGGGTCGAGTTGGCAGGCGGACGCCGAGCGGCGGACGTTTCGGGTCGATCCTGCCGCGGGAGGGGACGGCGACTGGCAGTGGTTGCGGTATTCGCATTATGTGCCGCGGGCGTCCGACTGGAACCGCGTCCGCAAGGGGTTGCCGGCCACCGCGCCGCGGCCCGAACCCGTGCAGGATTTCTACGCATACAACGCGAAGGTGACGGTCGCGCAGGCTTCGTTCGCCGCTCGGGCCGATGAGCTTCCCACCCCCAACGCCAGCGATCTGGCGCAGCACTGGGTGGGAGATCTGACGCTGTCGGGGGCCGTGACTGTCGAGCAACCCCGGGGAGAGCTGCTGTTCGAACTGGTCCGGGGGACGCGGCGTTACCGCTGCGAGATTGACCTGGCGACCGGGCGTGGGCAGTTCCTGTTTCCCGCCGAACTGGCACAAGACAGTTCGGATGTCGTGGTGCTGGGGGCGGAGTTCGATTCGGGGTTGCGGGCCGGTCGCGAGCAGCGGGTCCGGTTTTCCGACGTCGACAACCGCCTGATCCTGTGGGTGGACGACACCATCCGCCAGACCATCGATCTCGACCGCGAGACCGACGCGCCGTTCCAGGCGGTTCCGCCCGAGCAGGTGGAAGTGACCGAGCAGGACCGCCGGCCGGTGGCGATCGCCGCCCGCAACGCGTCGGTGCGCGTCGGGCATTTGCTGATTGAACGGGACATCTACTACACGCCCGGCAAGCGGGATGAGTTTGTGCTGGCCGATTCGGAGCAGGACGCCGACGATGAGTTCCTGATGTTCGGCGACAACAGTCCGCGGAGCCACGATGGGCGGTACTGGGATGACGGACCGGCGGTGCCGCGACGGCTGCTGGTGGGGAAGGCGTTCTGCATCTATTGGCCGCACGCGATGCCGTTTCTGAATGACGGCCGGGGCTTTGCGGTGTCGAACTACAAAGAGCCGAACCAGGGGGGGAAGAACGCGGGGGTGTCGCTACCGCGGTTCACCCTGCCGTTCTACCCGCAGATCCAGCGAATGCGGCGCGTGTTCTGACAGATCGCGTGTTCTGAGAGGGCGACGCCGGGTCGTCGCGTCGATTCTTGCTTCAAGGAGGAGGCCAGGATGCCACCCCGTCTGCAGTGTGTCGGGCTGAAGAAGGTCTACAACGGCCGGACGGTCGTGAATGACGTCAGCTTTGAGGTGGAGCAGGGAGAGATCGTCGGCCTGCTGGGGCCCAACGGGGCGGGCAAGACCACCTCGTTTCGCATGACCTGCGGCCTGGTGACTCCCACGGCTGGGCAGGTGCTGCTCGATGGCGAGGATGTCACCAACTGGCCCCTCTACAAGCGGGCCCGCAAGGGGATGGGCTACCTGGCCCAGGAGTCGAGCGTCTTTGGCAAGCTGACAGTCGAGCAGAACATCCTGGCGATTCTCGAGCTGCTGAGCGTGGGACGTGCCGAGCGGCGGCGGATCACGGGGCGGCTGCTTGAGCAGTTCGGCCTGACCAAGCTGACCCGGTCGGCGGCGGGGACCCTCTCGGGGGGGGAACGCCGGAGGCTGGAAATTGCCCGCTGCCTGGCGACCAACCCGGCGTTGATCCTGCTGGATGAACCGTTCACGGGGATCGACCCGGTGACGATCCAGGGGATCCAGGCGATCATTGAGGATTTGCGGGACGGGGGGATTGCGATCCTGCTGACCGATCACCGCGAGATGGAAACGCTGACGATCACCGACCGCAACTACATCATCTGCGAGGGGCGGGTGCTGGTGGCGGGGGACTCGGAAACGGTTCTCGGGAATCCGGAAGCGCAGACGAAGTATTTCGGCAAGCGGTCGTATCACGATTCGGGGATGTTCCAGGAGATTCCCGCCCCGCACACGCCGGGCATGGCGTCGCGGACGGTCAAACCCGAAGGCTGAGTTGGCGGCTCGGCGCGTGGCGGATTCCCCGGGGCTGGCGAGCTGAGACGTCCGCGATCAACGGGCCCGGCAGCACAGACTTTTGGCTTATCAAACCGTTGGCCCCACCCTCGGCGCGCAGCAAAATGGCCAAGCAGGGGATTGACCCTCGCAAAAATCGCGCCATAAAATGAGTGCGGAAGGATTCGACACGCACTGTGGACGCTGTCCAGCGTGCGAAGCCCTTGATTCACCCCTCGTCAGCGGGCACCGGGACAGCTGGGACCGGGTCGGCAGGCACTTGGGTTTACGCGGGTGAGGCGGGGAGGACACGCAACATGTTGGTGCTGTCACGGCGGAAGGACGAACGGATCGTCATCGGTGGCTCGATCGTGATTACCGTGATCGAGGTGAAGGGAGACAAGGTCCGCCTGGGGATTGAGGCTCCGAAAGAGGTCTCGGTGCATCGACACGAGGTGCACGCAGCCATCGCGGAAGAACAGCGACTGGCCGAGGCGGAAGCGAGCGGCGCCGGGAGTGCGCCCGCTTCACAACCCGCGGTGGTGCCGGCACTGGTGCCCGCTGCCGCGCCCGCGCTGGGCCCCGATGACCGGGGCCTCGCGCCATCGTCGGCGACGGTCCCCGCCACGGAGCGGCGCGAGTTGCCCCCCCGCTGATCTGGGTTCCGGCTGAAGTCGCTGTGACGGCGGAACCGCTGGGACTGAACGGCGTCTGATTGAACATCGTCTGGCTGAACAGCGTTCGACGCCGCGGGCGTCTTCTCAGCGGGAGCCCCGCCGAAGCTGGCGAGCCCGCGCCCGTTGTTCCGATGTTGGCCGCCGCGAAATGTTGCCGGGTTGGCTTCCCGTTTCAACCCGCCAGCGTGTTCAAATCCCTCCGGGGTCCGACTACAATACGGTTTCCCGCACCGAGCACACGGAGGTGCCCGAATGGCCAGACACCGGTCTGGTGACGGCATACTCCGTCCGGATGCGGGGTCTCCGGACCAGTACCGATGAGCTTGGCGCACGCTTTTGAATCCCAATTCCGCGGGGATATTCGCTTTCGAGGACAGGCGTATTTCAAGACAGATCGCGTCACGATCGCCCGGATCGAGGCCGATCGGATTGAAACGGTGGTCCTGGATGGTGCCGAGTTCCACACCGTGGTCGAGAGGCAGGAGGGACACCTGCGGCTGGCCTGCAGTTGCTGGCCCCCGGAACGCCCCAACCCCTCGTGCAAACATCTCTGGGCCACCCTGCTGAAGGTCGATGCCGCCGGGGTCATTCCCGGACCGATCGTCCAGGGGGCCGTCCCCCCCTTCGGTATGGAAGTGGTCCCCACCCTCTCCCCCGAAGATTACTGGGACACCGAGTCAAGCCGCGACGTTTACGTCCCCCCACCCCCGCTCGCGCGCGGCGGGCGGACCGCCAGCCCCGCGCCGGTGCTCAAGCCCTGGGAGCAGAAGCTCCAGAACCTGTCAGAGCGGCTCCACTCCGAGGTCATCCAGGCCTCGGTCACTCCCCGCGATCGCGAGATCTTTTACGAGATCGATCCCGTGGCGAGCCGGGAACGCCGGGCCCTGGTCCTGCAGGTCATGCAGCGGCAGCGGCGCTCGAACGGGCAGTGGGGGAAGTTCAAGCCGTTGCGGATCAAGTCGGGCCGGCTGGAAGAGATCGACAACGACCAGGACCGTCGGCTGCTGGCCCAGCTGGTCGGGGTCTCGATGGATCGCTCCATCTGGCACGCCCCGGTCGGCCCAGACCAGGGACAACAGCCCAAGTTCCAGGTCGCTCTCGACCTGGCACTGGTGTTGATTCCCGAGTTGTGCGCCACCGGTCGACTGCGGCTGGCCGGGGCGGTTTCCGAACAGCCCGAGGGGCTCGTGTTCGACGAGGCCGGGGGCTGGGAATTGAGCCTCGACGTCGCTCCCGACGAAGCCGAAGACTGCTGGCAGGTGAGTGGTCAGTTGCAGCGGAACGACGAGCGGCGTGCGCTCGCCGACGCGCGGCTGCTGCTGCCCGGCGGGCTGGTGGTCTTCCCCGAGTGTGTCGCCCGGTTTAACGATGGCGGCACCTTCGGCTGGACCGACCTGCTGGCCACCGATCGTCCGCTCAAGGTGCCCCGCGAAGATGGCGAGGCCCTGGTCGATCGCCTGCTCGACATGCCCCAGTTGCCCCGGCTCGCGTTGCCCAAGGAGCTGCGGCTCGACGAGATCCAGGTCGCCCCGCGTCCGCACCTCACGCTCTTCACCCCCCGCGGGGTCCGCTGGCAGCACGAGCGGCTGACGGGTGAGGTCGAGTTCGAGTACGACGGGTCCCGCGTCCGCGGCACGAGTCCCCAGGGGGCGATTGTGCAGCGCGAGCAGGGGCGCTGCCTGGCCCGCGACCGCGGTGTGGAGGAACGTCACTGGGAAGAACTGACCGCACTCGGGGTGAAGCGACTGGCCCATGCCTACCCCGCCCGCAGGGACATCGAGATTCCGTCGAAGTCGCTCGGCGGGGTGGTCCGGGGACTGATGAAAGCCGGGTGGGAACTGCACGCCGACGGACGGCAGATGCACCAGGCCGGGCCGCTCAGTTTTGAGGTCAAGACCGGCATCGACTGGTTCGAGCTGTCGGCCACGGTCGATTTCGGGGGCCGGCATGTGTCGTTTCCCGAGTTGCTCTCGGCACTCGCCCGGGGGGACTGCACCGTCCGCCTCGACGACGGGTCGCTGGGGGTCATTCCCGAAGAGTGGACGCAGCAGTTTGGGCTGCTGGCCAGCCTGGGGGTCAACGAAGGGGAGACCGTCCGCTTCTCGAGAACGCAGGTCGGGCTGCTCGACGCGCTGCTGCTGGCCCAGTCCTCCGTGCAGGTCGATGAGGGGTTCGACGAGCTGCGGACCCGCGTCCGCCAGTTCGCGGGAATTGCCGCGACCGAAATGCCCCAGGGCTTCCTGGGCGAATTGCGACCCTACCAGCTGGCCGGCGTCAGCTGGCTGAAGTTCCTGGGCGAATTCGGCTTCGGCGGCTGCCTGGCCGATGACATGGGTTTGGGTAAGACCATTCAGCTGCTGGCGTACCTCGAAGACCGCCGGCAGCAGGGACTGTTGAACGGCCCGTCGCTGGTCGTGGTGCCCCGGTCGCTCATCTTCAACTGGCAGCAGGAAGCGGCGCGGTTCACGCCGGGCATGCGGGTGCTGGAATACACCGGCCTGCAGCGGGGCCAGTTGCGGAAGTCGATTGCCAAGGCCGACCTCGTGCTGACGACCTACGGCACAATCCGTCGCGACGTGCTGCAGTTGCGCGAGACCAATTTCGACTACCTCGTGCTCGATGAAGCCCAGGCGATCAAGAACCCGGGCTCGCAGGTGGCGAAGGCCACCCGCCTGCTGCAGGGACGTCGCCGGATCGCCCTCTCGGGTACTCCCATCGAGAACCACCTGCGCGATCTCTGGTCGATCTTCGAGTTTCTCAACCCGGGGATGCTGGGGCGCGCGTCGGTCTTCAAGCTGCACACCGCCGACGCCCACGACCAGGAATCGCGGCAACTGCTCTCGCATGCCCTGCGGCCGTTCATCTTGCGGCGGACCAAGCGGGAAGTGGCGACCGAGCTGCCCGAGAAACTCGAGCAGACGCTGGTCTGTCACATGCCCCGCCACCAGGAGCAGCTCTACCAGGAACTCCGCGACCATTATCGCGAGTCGCTGCTGGGGCGGGTTCGCACCGTGGGGATGGCGAAGTCGCGGATCCATGTGCTCGAGGCGTTGCTGCGCCTGCGGCAGGCCGCCTGCCACCCCGCGCTGCTGAACGCCAAGCATGCCGAGGAATCGAGCGCCAAGATCGAGGCGCTCGTCCTGCACCTGACCGACCTGCTGGCCGAGGGACACAAGGCGCTGGTCTTCTCGCAGTTCACCAGTTTCCTGGCGATTGTCCGCAAAGAGCTCGATCAGCGGGGCATTGCCCACGAGTACCTCGATGGCCAGACGCGGAATCGTCGGGAACGGATCGAGCACTTCCAGAACGACCCGTCGTGCGGGGTCTTCCTCATCAGCCTCAAGGCGGGGGGGCTGGGTTTGAACCTGACGGCGGCCGACTACGTGTTCCTGCTCGACCCGTGGTGGAACCCCGCGGTGGAAATGCAGGCGATCGACCGCGCCCACCGCATCGGTCAGAGTCGGCAGGTGTTCGCCTATCGCCTGATCTGCAAGAACACCGTCGAAGAGAAGATCGCGGAACTGCAGACCCGCAAGAAGGAACTGGCCGACGCGATCCTGCAGGCCGACAACAGCCTGCTGACAGATCTCACCGCCGACGACCTCGAGTTGCTCCTGGGCTGACAGACCACCATGCCGCTGCTGAGTGTCAACGTCAACAAGGTGGCCACCCTCCGCAATTCGCGCGGCGGTGAGCTTCCCTCGGTGTGCGCAGCGGTGCGGGTCTGTCTCGACGCGGGGGCCCGCGGCATCACCGTGCATCCCCGTGCCGACCAGCGGCATATCACTCCGCACGATGTGCGGGAGATTGCCCGGCTGCTGGCACAGGTTGGCCCGGGCGTCGAGTTCAACATCGAGGGAGATCCGCGCCCCGACCTGATTGACCTGGTCCTCGAGACCCGGCCGCATCAATGCACCCTGGTTCCCGTGCAGCCCGGGGAAGTCACCAGCCAGGCTGGGTGGGGACGAACGGGTGAGGTCGCTGCGATCCTGGAACGCTCGGTGCGTCGCCTGCGCGACGCCGGGG
>CAIUHT010001396.1 GCA_903898975.1 uncultured Planctomycetaceae bacterium | reverse complement strand
CCGTCCGCCTCCCGACTCCCTCCCCCCCCCGCCCAGCCCCCAAATGGCACTCCGAAGGCAAGCCCAGGGGGCATAGTAACCCCTCTCTTGAGACGGCCCACAGACCCTGGACGCGGGGCCCGAACAACCGCAGCGGGAACTCCCCCATGGTCGCCCTCGGCTCCCCGGCGCGATCTCTCGCAACGGGCCCCCATGGCACACCTCACGACGCCTGCTCCTCGAACACACCCATCCGCCGGAACTTGGCGTACCGGCGATCGAGCAGCTGCTCGCGCGGCACATCCGACAACTCCCGCAGGCTGCGCTGCAGCGCGATCTTGAGTGACAGCGCCGTCTGCCGATGGTCGAGATGCGCCGCCCCGAGTGGTTCGGGAATGACCTCGTCAATCACCCCCAGGCGAAGCAGGTCGGCACTGGTGAACTTGAGCGCCCGTGCCGCCCGGTCTTTGTACTTGCGGTCTTTCCACAGGATGCCCGCGCACCCCTCAGGACTGATGACCGAGTAATAGGTGTACTGCAGCATGGCGATGTGATCGCCAATCCCGATCCCCAGCGCCCCGCCCGACCCCCCTTCCCCGATCACCACGCAGACAATGGGGGTGTTGACCCGCGACATCTCCCGCAGGTTGAGCGCGATCTGGTAGGCCTGGCCCCGTTCCTCGGCACCGATGCCCGGGTACGCACCTGGTGTGTCGATGAAGCAGATCACCGGGAGCCGATACTTCTCCGCCATCTGCATCCGCAGCAGTGCCTTGCGGTAACCCTCCGGGTGCGGGGAGCCGTTCTGGGTCTTGAGGCGATCCTTGAGCGTGTGCCCTTTCTGCTGGCCGATGAACATCACGCGGCGATCGTCGAGCTTGGCCAACCCGGTGATGACCGCCGGGTCGTCGCCGAACGAGCGGTCGCCGTGCAGTTCGACAAACTCGTCAAAGATGAGCTCGAGATAGTCGCTCGAATGGGGCCGATCGGGATGGCGGGCGATCTCGACGATCTGCCAGGGGTCAAGTTGTTCGAAGACTTCGCGACGCTGGCGCTTGAGTTCGAGGCGCAGGCTGCGGATCTGCTCGCGGAGTTCCGGGTTGGGATCGGGGAGACGTTCGAGCCCGGCCAACTGCTCTTCGAGGGCCACGAGGGGCTTTTCAAACGGGAGTCGGTACTGCGGGGGCATGAAGGAAGTGGTTGCGAGGAGCGGAAGAATCGCGAGTGAATCGGCGGGCCAGAAGACTGAGGCCGCAGGAATCACTCCACGGGTGTCAATCCAGGGGAATCAGGCGGAGGGGAGATCGTCGAAGCCCATCAGGTCATCGATTTTCAAACCCCCCGCGGGAGTGGGCCCAGCGGGCTTGGGGGCCGGCTTGGGAGCTGGCTTCGCCGGTGGGGGCGTGGCCGGTTTGGCCGGCCCGGCTGCGGGCGGGGCCGCTGGTGGCTGACCGGCGGGACGCTGGGCTGTTGCGGGGGGGGCCGGAACCGCCCCGGCGGGAGGTCGGGGAGGCTGAGGGCGCGCGGCGGCCGGAGCCCCGGGAGCAGCCTGCCCCGGCACAGGTTGGCCGGGCACGGGTTGGCCGGGAGGCATCTGACCGGGGGGGAACGCAGCGCCCGGGTAGGGCATCTGCGGAAACTGGCCCGGCGGAAACTGGCCCGGCGGAAACATTCCCGGGGGAAATTGACCCGGCGGAAATTGAGCAGCGGGGTACTGCCCCGGTGGGAACATGCCGGGCGGAAACTGACCTTGGGGGTAGGGGGCTGGATAGCCGCCCTGCGGGTATTGGGGGGCGAACCCGGCCGGCATCATGCCCGCTGGCATGGGCATGCCGGGGGCGTAGCCCGGGGGAACGGCGGGAGCGGCGGGTGTTGGAGTCGCGGCGGCGGCGGCAGGCTTGGCCGCGGGTTTTTCGGCCGGGGGGGGCGTGGCTGGCTTTTTCTTGGGAGGCGGGGCGACGCCAAGGGCGGTGCGCATGGCATCGGTCCGGCTGTCGAGTCGCTCGCCCAGGGTGTTGCCGATTTCCTGTTGGGCTTTTTCGGTCTCGGTCAGTTCGCGCGTCTCAACAACCTCTTCCTTCCAGGGGCTGAGCTTGCGGAACTCGGCGAGAAACTCGTTGAACGACTTGTGACGCTGCTCGGGCTTTTTGGACAACAGTCGCAACACCACGCGATCCATTTCTTCGGTCACGTTGGGGTTGATCATCGACGGCGACGGGGGGAGTTCCTGGATGTGCCGCAT
>CAIUHT010001395.1 GCA_903898975.1 uncultured Planctomycetaceae bacterium | reverse complement strand
CCGCTCGAACATCTCCTGCCGACGGGTGGGACTGAGCGCTCGGCCCAGACCCCGCGCTTGACCGCGCTTGGCCGCCAGGACCAGGTTTTCGGCGATCGAGAGAGAGGGAGCCGTCCCGGTGAACGGATTCTGGAAGACCCGTCCAATCAGCTTGGCCCGGCGGTTTTCGGGCCAGCGGGTCATGTCGTGCCCGTCGAGACGCAGCCTGCCCGAATCGACAAAGAACGAACCCGCCACCGCGTTCAGCAACGTCGACTTGCCCGACCCGTTCGTCCCGATGACGATGACGAACGAGCCATCTTCGATGCGCAGGTCGACACCCTGCAGGGCGCGGACCTCGTTCGGCGTTCCGGCGTGGAAAGTCTTCCGGATGTTGTCGATTTCCAGCATGGAGAGATCCGAACGTGCGCCGGGCAAGGGGAAATGCGTCTGAACGAGGGGGACCTGGGGGGGACCTAAGGCTGCGCCGGTCGTGGCAGCAGCCGCTTTTTGAGTGCCATCAGCAGGTCAGGCATGACCAGGGCCGCCAGCACAAACAGCGCGGTGACCAGTTTCAGATCGTTGGGGTTGAGGCCCCAGCGCAAGGCAATGGCGACCAGCAGGCGGAACAGCACCGATCCCATGACCGCCCCGGCCAGCAGGAATCCGGGTTGCCGCGTCCCCACCAGGGATTCCCCGATGATCACGCTGGCGAACCCCCAGACCACCATTCCGAGCCCCATCTGGATGTCGGCGTACCCCTGGTACTGGACCAGCATGGCCCCTGAGAGGGCCACGAGCGCGTTGGCGAGCGCGAGTGCCAGGGTGATCATCCAACCCACCTCGACCCCCAGCGCGCGGATCATCTGGTCGTTGTCGCCCGTGGCCCGCATCGCCAGTCCGAAGTTTGTCCGCAGGAAGACGTAGATCCCCACGGCGACCACGGCGATGTCAGCCCGATCAGGAGCAGCACGCAGACATCCTGCACGGGCACCTCCCAGCGACCGAAGGAGTACCGGGCGTCCGCCGCGGCCCACGACTGGGCGATGGTCACCAGTGTCTTCTGCCTGACGAGCGGCAGGTTGCTCTTGCCCATCACCCGCAGATTCACCGAATACAACGCCGTCATCGTCAGGATGCCCGACAGCATGCCATTGATTTGACAACGAGTCGCCAGGATCCCCGTGACGACTCCAGCGGCTCCTCCCGCGAGCATCGCCACCCCGGTCGCCAGCCAGGGATCCCAACCCGCCACCAGCAGGGCCGCGGCCACCGCTCCGCCCAGCGTGAGCGAGCCATCGACCGTGAGGTCGCGGAACGCAATGATCCGAAAACTGATCAGCACCCCCAGCGCCAGCAGCGACAGGATCAGCCCCATCGTCAATCCACTTATCAACTGCATCATGTCTGATCGGCTCCCGCGACGCTGGCGATGGGCGATATCCAGCAGGCGCCCCGCAGAAAGGTGCTTTCGCCCCCGCCACTGAAATCGCGATTGTCGTTCAACAGGTGCAGCACACTGTGCAGTTGCGAGTTTTCGAGCAGCGACGTGACCGTGTCCCGCAGCCGCAACACCCGCTTCTTGAGGGGCTGGTAAGAGAACACGGCGGCGTGAAAATG
>CAIUHT010001394.1 GCA_903898975.1 uncultured Planctomycetaceae bacterium | reverse complement strand
TCGCAGCGATTCGATTTCGTCGCCGAAGAATTCGATGCGGATGGGGTCGGTTTCGGCGTAGGGGAACAGGTCGATGATGCCGCCGTGGACGCAAAATTCGCCCGGCAATTCGACGGCGGGCGAGCGTTCAAAACCGCGTTCGAGCAGCCAGCGAACGAGAACCTCGGGATCAAGCCGGTCGCCCCGCCGCAGCACGCGGGTGGCACGATCGAGTTCGGCCCGCGTCGGGACAGGCTGCAACAATGCGGGGATGCTGGTGACCACCACGCGTGCGGGGCGTGTGGCACTGGGGGGCGGCGGAGCCGGGGGAGCACTCTCGGCGACTGGCTCGTCAGCCGTCGCCGATTTGCGGCGTTTGAGCAGTCCCCGAATTCCTTCCGCCGCAGGGGCGATGGTGGCACCAGGGGAATCGCCGCCGGTGGCTTTCGCAGCACTGGCGGCCGACGACGCTGGCTCGGCGGCTGCGGACGGAGGGGCCTGCAGACTGCGGAGGGCCTGCACCCGCCCGGCGTAGATGGGGTCGTCGGCCCGCTCTTCGCTGGGGGCCGCCTCCCAGGCGGGGAGCACCACAGCCTCCCGGCGGGAAAACCGGGAGAGGTCCTCGGCGAAGTCATCGACGTCGCCCGGCCTTGGCAGAACCACCAGCAAGACCGGTGGGGGGGCGGTGTCTGCGTGAGTGACACCCGGAGGAGGCGGGGCGGCGGCCTCGACCGAGCGAGCGGTCGAGGGGGTTCCACGGGCCGGGGTGGGGCGCGACGCGCCCCCCCGGGGACGGGCGAGAGCCGAGGCGACCGCAGGGGTGGCGGGTGCTGGGGGTGTGGCGGTTGGGGAACGCAGCAGGGCGGCACAGGCCAGGGCGGCGGCCCCGCCCCACGCGCCGTCGATTTGTGCCGAGGCCCCCTTGGCCAATTCCTCGACCACGGCGTCGAAACCGGGAGTCCCCTGGATGAGGGGCACAAGATCGGCCAGTTCGGCGACGGGAGGGGTCTGTGGGGGGAGATTGCGAGCCATGCGGCATCCAAACCAGGCCCCGGGCGGGGGAGTGGGCCAGGGGGTCGCCCGGGGGCGGGAATCGCTCTGCCGCGGCGGAGTGCGGCTGACTGGGCGAACTGGGATGACTCGGCTGATCCGTCCCGGGCTGACCAACTTGTGGGCGGACCAGTCTGCCTCACCCCCGCGCCGAATCACTGTAGTGGCGAGCCGCCTTGGGGGCGAGCGAAACGCGTCGGTTCGCGTGCGTGGACTGGCCTCCTGGCAGGACGGGCCTCCTGCCAGGACTGGCGGATTGTCGGGGTTTCGGCGAGAGTTTTTGTCATGGGCTCGGGTTGGTGATCGCCCGAGTTCCGGGCTGTCTCGCATTCCTCCTCCCGGTCTTGCTAACGGGCATTCCTCTCATGCAGCGACTTTCCCTGGTGTTCAGTGTCTGCCTGCTGGTGTGGACGACCACGCTGTCGGCTGGGGAGGGAGAACCCTGGCGGCGGATTGCGTTTGGCTCGTGTGCCAAGCAGGATCGGCCCCAGCCGATTTGGGAGGCGGTGGTCGCCGCAAGACCACAGGCGTTCTTGTTCCTGGGCGACAACATCTACGGCGACAGTGAAGATGTCGAGGTGCTGCGTGCGAAGTGGAAGCTGCTGGCCGCACAGCCCGGTCTGCAGGCCCTCCGGCGGACCACGCCCATCCTGGCCACGTGGGATGATCACGACTTCGGGGTGAATGACGGTGGGGCCGAGTACCCCAGGCGCCGGGAGTCGCAGCAGTTGCTGCTCGACTTCCTGGGAGTCCCCGCAGACGACCCGCGGCGGGCGCGGGAGGGGGTGTACCACGCCGAGGTGCACGGTCCCCCGGGTCGGCGGGTGCAGGTGATTCTGCTCGACGCGCGATACCACCGCAGTCCCCTGCGGCAGGGGTTCGAGAATGGAGAGCCAGGCGAGGGACATCGCGGGCGGTATCTGCCCAACAACGACCCCGACGCGACGGTGCTGGGGAGCACGCAGTGGGCGTGGCTTGAGGCGCAGCTGAAGGTGCCCGCCGAGGTGCGGCTGATCTGCTCGGGAGTGCAGGTCTTGCCCGATGAGCACGGCTGGGAGAAGTGGGGGAACTTTCCGCGCGAGCGGCAGCGGTTGCTGGCGCTGATCCGCGGGACGGGAGCGCAGGGGGTGGTGTTCCTCAGTGGCGATCGCCACCTGGCGGAGATCAGCCGATTGCCCGGCGGGCATCCCGATGGCGTGGGCTATCCGCTGTGGGAGGTGACGAGCAGCAGCCTCAACACACCCAGCGGCAACCTGACGGGCGGCGGGGTGCGATTCGCCAACGAGCGGAATTCCCTGCGGATGGGGCTGACGTGGTTCGAGACGAACTTCGGCACGATCGACATCGACTGGTCGGCGGCAGACCCGTTGCTGAGGCTGCAGGTGCGGGATGAGCAGGGAGGCGTGGTGCTGCAGCAACGCGTCTCGCTCAGCGAACTGCAACCGGACGTTGGCAGGTAAACCGTCGCGGCCAGTGGTCCATCAGCCAGTTCGGGGTACAACCACGCTTCAGCCGAGTCGCATAGGGGCCAGCCAGATCGAGACTGTTCACACTCCCGGCGACAGGGGATCGTCGCGGAGAGTTCGACTGGGAACTTTTCCACCCCAAGGAACGTCTATCAGGCAGCCCGCGAGCCGGCGACAGCTCGCAGTTGTGCGCGGGACGAGAGTGGCCGGCCGTGGAGGCGGTTGGTCTCAGACCGTGCGCATCATCGATTCGGCCCGGGGGGCGAAAGGCGCCTTCCGATTGACCGCTTCGATGATCTTGAGAACAACCTCTTCGTCAGTCGGGTAGGGCGACTTCAGGGCCGGGCGGAGCGGCATGGGAACTTCGTCCATGCGATACACGGTTCCCGGGGCACTCACACCGGTCGCTGCCGTGGTGATATGCACGCGGGCCAGCTTGCTGGTGTGCGTGACCTTCGGGTCGAGCACGATGGTGGGGGTGCGGGCCAGGTGCTCAATGGCCGGCTGGGGCATGGTGGCCCCGGGGTCGGCACCCAGCACGAGGGTGGCATCGGTGTCGCCACGCACCAGCAGGTCGATGGTCGAATACTCGCCGGGGTTGAACCGGGGGTAACCCCGGCTCAGGTTCACGCCGAACGGGTAGCCAGTGTTCCACCGCATCACCATGTCGGAACCGGTCACATTCCCGTGGCCACGCATGGGCAGCGTGACGAACTTGGTGAACGCGTTCAGTTCGGTTGCCAGCGTGAGAATGGCGGCCGAGTTCATGTGCTTGCCGCGGGTCATCGAGAGACCCATGCCGAAGAAGATTACCCCGAACCGGCACTGCTTCATCTGGCGGGCGAGGTCATGCAGGGTCTCGGTGGTGATGCCGGTCTGGGCGACCAGGGCATCATCGACGGGGAGTCCCTTGACGACGGCGCGGAGGGCGGTGATCAGTTCGAAGTCTTTGCCCGGGCGGATCTGCAGGAACTGGTCGGCGGCACGCGCACTGGCGGTTTCGCGGATGTCGACCAGCACCATGGTGCGGTCCTTCCGCCCGTTGGGGAGGAATTTGCCCTTGGGAATGAGCGTGTAGCGGGTGAAGTGCCGGGGGTGGCACTCAGCCGGGTTCCCCCCCCAGTACATGATGAAATCGGCCCGGTTCTTGATTTCCCCGAGCGTTGCCGAGACCTTGCCACCCAACTGGGCGGCGATTTCTGTCGGACCGTGTCAGAGCGAGGTGTGGCTGTCGATGACCGCCCCGATCAGTTCGGCAAGCGAGACCGCGCCCCGCTGGGCTTCGCAGGTGACGTTGCTGAGCCCGTAGATGAGGGGCATGTGGGCCGCATGGAGATACTCGGCGGCCCGTTCGACCGCGGCATCGACGGTGGCCGGCTGCCCATCGATGAGAGCGTCGGGGTAATTTCGTTCGGCGGTGTGGTACTTGAACCACGACTCCCCGAGGCTGCAGGCCGACTTGGCCCGCACAATGCGGTCACCCTGGGCGTGCAGTTCGATGTCGTCGCACACGCACCCGCAGAAGGTGCAGGTGGCGTGCGGGACAATCGTCAGACCGTCCTGGCTGGCGGGAGCAGTGCGGATCATGGGGCCCGATCAGGCGGGGGACAGAGTGCGCTTCGCCCAGGCGACGCGGCCGGCGGGGGCGAAACGAACAGGAGCGAGTTGAGCTAGAAGAAGAGTTTTTGCTGGGCGTCCGGACCGGACGGCACGAGGAACATTCAACCCAGTTCCCGGCCCAGCAGGCTCCCCTTGATCCGGCGAGGCATGTAGCGGTTGTCGCCCACGCGCTGCCACGCGTCGGCAGGCTGATGCTGGGGAATGGGGGGCTGCTGCGCTTCGGCACCCAGGGGAGCCGGAGAGCCCGCCCCGGGGGAAGTCGGAAGTGAATCGGCCATGGTGTGCGGTGACTGACTGTGGAGGAACGGAAGGTTGGGGCCGGCCGACCGGTCAGGCCGGGGCGAATCCCAGCTTTCAAAATCCCACAAGACTGCGGGTCTGGCAAGGGATTCTGGCGGGATTCCAGAGAGCGGGAACGTGGTTCGGGGCGACCCTGTGAGGGACAGGTGAAATGAACGGGGGCGGGGGCAGCTGGCAGGGGTGTTTCTGTTCAGTACTGCGGCTTGACGGAATCGGGACCGACCAGCGGGGGGACTTGGCCGGGGGCGGGAAACACCTCGACCTCCCACCCCTTGGACTGGGGCATCCCGGTCCCGTCGGTGACATATCCCATCAGTCGGCAAGTGGGGGGGCCGTAGTTCACAAAGACCATCCCCTGGGGGATCTTGCCATCCTTGCAGTAGAAGATTCCCTCGCCATTGTCGGCGACCACCCGAACCGCCATCCCCGACTCGATGCCCGCCTCGCGCATGTCGTCGGGGTGCATGACGATGGTGGTGACCAGCGCCTGGTACTCGGGGGTGTCTTTGCCCACGTTGATCTGCTGCCCCTGCTTGGTCGAGCGGGCGGCATTCATCAGGTAGCGTCGAGCCATGGTGGGGAGTCTCGAAAGGGGGGCAGCGTGGTGCAGTTAAGACGGTGGCACCAGGACCGTAACGCCGGGGCACTGGGGGCAGAACAGTGGCCGGGTGGGGGGTACAAAACGCAACCGGGGCGGGGAGAGGCTCCCCGCCCCGGGGTAGGGCGTCTGGTCAGGCGACCTGCGCGGTCACTTCTTCTTTTCTTCCTCGATTTCCTTGCGGCGTTTTTCCACAAGTTCGTCCTGGATCGACTTCGGAACCTGCTTGTAGCGGTTGAACTCCATGGTGAAGCCCCCCTTGCCCTGGGTCATCGACCGGAGTTCGTTGGCATAGTCGAACATAGTGGCGAGGGGAACTTCGGCTCTCAGCACGACCGACGCACCCATGGTCTCGCTCGAGGTGATCATGCCCCGCTTGCTGGCGAGGTGACCGGTGATGGAACCCTGGAACTCCGACGGAGCCTCGACTTCGAGGTTCATGATCGGTTCGAGCAGCACCATTCCCGCCTTGCGGAGCGTTTCCCGCATGCAGTCAAAGCCGCAGATCTGAAACGCCATTTCCGACGAGTCAACGTCGTGGTAGCTGCCATCTTCCAGGATGGCCTGCACACCCACCACTTCGCACTCGCACAGGGGGCCCTTCACCAGGGCCCGCTGGAAGCCCTTGTCGACGGGGGCGATATACTCCTTGGGAATACGACCACCGAAGACGGCGTTTTCGAAGACGTAGGGAGTCGGCGAGTCTTCGGGGAGGGGAACCAGTTTCCCCACCACGTGGGCATATTGCCCCGAACCACCGGTCTGCTTCTTGTGCTTGTAGTTGTACGGGGTCTCCTTGGTGGGAGCCTCGCGGTAGGCGACCCGGGGGGGGCCGACTTCGCATTCCACCTTGTATTCCCGCTTGATGCGCTCGACGTAGATCTCGAGATGCAGCTGACCCATCCCGGCGATCAGCGTCTGTCCCGACTCTTCGTCGGTGCTCACGCGGAACGTCGGGTCTTCCCGGCGGAATCGCTCGAGCGCCTTCGCCATCTTGTCGGCACCATCCCGCTTCACCGGGGCGATCGACAGCTTGATCACCGCCTCGGGGACGTAGATGCTTTCGAGGGCCACCATGGCTCCCTGGCCGCAGAACGTGTCACCCGAAGCACAGTTCAGCCCCACGGCGGCCACAATGTCGCCCGCCTCGGCGGAGTCCAGATCTTCCTTCTGGTCGGCGTGCATCCGCAGCAGGCGACCGACGCGGGTGTTCTGGTTGGTACGGGTATTGCGAACCGTATCTCCCTTCGAGAACTTCCCCTGGTAAATCCGGATGTAGGTGATCTGCCCGAACGACTCTTCGACAATCTTGAACGCCATGAAGACCAGCGGCTTCGTCGGCTCGGGCTGCAGGCGAATCTTGACGGGCTCGGCCCGCGCCCCCTCGGGGGCTCCTTCGGGAACCACCGGGGCCGCTTCAAGATCAGTCGCGAAGACCTGCCGATCGAGCGGGCTGGGGAGGAAGGCGACGATCGCGTCGAGCAGCGTCTGGACACCCTTGTTCTTGTATGCCGAGCCCATCATGACGGGCGTCAGGTGCTGGGCAATGGTCGCCTGCCGAATGAGGCGGACCAGGTCTTCGACCGGCAATTCCCGCTCTTCCAGCAGCGCCTCCATCAGCTCGTCGCTGTAGAGCGAGAGGGTCTCGAGCATTGCCGCCCGGGCCTCTTTCGCCTCGTCGATGTAGTCTTCGGGAATCGGCTCGTGGCGGATCTTCTCGCCCTTTTCGCCGTCGTAGAAGATCGCCTGCATGCGGAGCAGGTCAACGACTCCCTGGAACCGCGATTCGGCGCCCATCGGGATCTGCAGCGGCAGCGGGGTGACCCCCAGCTTCTCCTTGATCTGCTGGATCACCTTCTTGGGGTTGGCCCCAATCCGGTCCATCTTGTTGATGAACGCGATGCGGGGAATCTGGTACCGCTTCATCTGGCGGTCGACCGTCAGCGACTGGCTCTGCACCCCACCGACCGAGCACAGCACCAGGATGGCGCCGTCGAGCACGCGGAGCGAACGTTCGACTTCGACGGTGAAGTCCACGTGCCCAGGGGTGTCGATGATATTGATGGGGTGGTCTTCCCAGGCGACGCGGGTACACGCCGAGGTGATGGTGATGCCCCGCTCTTTTTCGAGCTCCATGTGGTCCATCACCGCGCCGTCGCCATCCCCCTTCACTTCGTTCATGCGGTGAATCCGTCCTGAATAGAACAGGATCCGCTCGGTCAGCGTGGTCTTGCCCGAATCGATGTGGGCCGAGATCCCGATGTTCCGCAGTTTCGCCAATTCTTTCATGACAGCCAGACACACCCAATGTAAGAGGAATCGCCCGCCCGGGAGATCCGCCTGGGGACACTTCCCCAACGGCCCGCGCCCGACGAAAAAGCACACACACCACTCAAAATGCAGATCCAGTCAGCAGGCTGCCTCACCAGCAGTCTGCCTCACCAGCAGGCGGCCTCACCAGCAGTCTGACGCGCCACCCGTTCGACCCACCCCGCTCCAACCCCTTCGCCAGTCAACACCGCGAACCCAGTGGTCGCTGCGGGAAAACCGGCTGGAGAAGAGAGGGACACCGTCGGGAGAGTCGACCAGTCCCAGAAACTGGCTGCCTGCAGATCGATCAGTCAGGCCACGCACCCGTTTGGAATACAGGCGACGAAGCCGGACACCCCACTCGAACTTGCAGCCGTGACAAGTCGCCCCACCAGTTCCAAGTCACCTCAGGTGGCCCACAGCCGCAACCCGCGGGAGACACCGTAATCATCGGCCCGCACCGAACAACTGACCGCTCCGGCCAGTTGTTGAGTCGGATGTTTTGGTTGAAGAGACTGTCTTGCAACGCTTTACGGCCAGCCAGTTCCTTCAGGCAAGAGCTGCCAGGTTGAGTCAACTTCCGTCGCCAACTCGAGCCCGCCCTGCGCTGGCAATGGAGACAACGTCTCCCCGGTTTGCCATTGCAGAGCGAGATTCTAATCACACCCCCCCAAGCCGGAAAAGTCCAAACGCCAAAAACAGCCTCGGAAACCGGTCACCCACCCCCCTTTCCTCAGCCCCTCGGCCCCGCCACCACTGCCAGGATCTGCTCCAGATCGTTCGCGGCAGCCACAGGCTGGTTGGCGAACGGGTGTTCGCGCACGTCGTGCCGCTCGAGTTCTTCCCGCCCCACTCCCGAGTGATATGCGACCGTCGCGGTCGGGTCCTTGAGCTGATGAGCCGTGAGGATGCAGACCACCCGATCGCTGGGGGCAATCACCCCTTCCCGGCGCAACAGCCGGGCCCCGGCGACACTGGCCGCACTGGCCGGTTCGCACCCGAACCCACCCCGCCCCACCTGGGCCTTGGCGTCGAGAATCTCCTGGTCGCTGACCGACCGCACCACCCCGTCGCAGGCGTCGAGGGCCCGCAGGGCTTTCACCAGGTTGACCGGCCGGCTGATCTGAATCGCCGTCGCCAGTGTGTGCGCCCGCTGGCCCGTCCGGTCGAGCGTGGCGTAATGGTCGGCGATCAGGCTGCGATCGACGTGCCCCCCGTTCCATCGCAGCCCGCGGTGCTGGTAAAGCTGATACAGCGTGTCGGCTCCACCGGCGTTGATGATGGCCAGCCGGGGGAGCCGGTCGATCAGCCCCAGTTCCTTCAGTTCCAGCAGCGCTTTACCAAACGCGCTCGAATTTCCCAGGTTTCCGCCGGGCACGACAATCCAGTCGGGCACATTCCAGCCCAGCGATTCGAGCACACGGTAGACAATGGTCTTCTGCCCCTCGAGCCGGAACGGGTTGAGGCTGTTGCACAGGTAAATGCCCGCCCGCTGGCAGACCGCCTGGACCTGCCGCATGGCGTCGTCAAAATCGCCCGCGATCTGCACAGTCTGCGCCCCGTAGTCGAGCGCCTGCGAGAGTTTGCCGTAACTGATCTTCCCGCTGCCCACGAACACCACCACGCCAAACAGCCCGGTGGTGCCGCCATAAATGGCGAGCGACGCGCTGGTGTTCCCGGTCGAAGCGCAGGCCGCCTTGCG
>CAIUHT010001393.1 GCA_903898975.1 uncultured Planctomycetaceae bacterium | reverse complement strand
TGTCCAAATAAGCTCTGGTCCAAACTTCGTCGGTTCGTGTTTTTTCTGCGCGACCCACGGGTGCCTGAATCGATCGGGTGCCTGAGTCGGACGGGCGGGAGTCGCTGGCGCTGCACCAGCTTCCGTAGCTGGCCTCGGTGGGGAACAGTTTGCCTGGACGGGTTGGCTTAAAGAGTGCGGACCCGCGAATCAGGCGGTTGAGAGTCAGAAGGATCCCGTGGCGGCGGTGGAGCCGGCGCGGTGTATTGTGGTTGGCACGACTCGTGGTTGTCGGGACGATAGGAAAATGTCCCCGTGGGGCTCGGTTGGCCCCTGTAACCCTCCTTCGTCGTGCCTGTTGAGTGGGGGTCAATGTGATGGCCAATCAGAATTTGTTTGCGAGCGCGAATGCCCGTCCGCCTCAGGCGACCGCCCAGAATGAGGCGGGTGGCGTGGCGTATGATCGGGACCCGCGGCAGGCGCTGGCTCAGTTCGCGGCGACCGGGTGCTTCAACGGCACGTACTACTCCGGAGCCGAGGAGCAGCTGGCGACGGTCAACGCGTTGATCGCCAAGGTGAACGACAACGTGTTCCTGGCCAAGCTGGCGCTCTATAGCCGCGAGCGGGCGTTTATGAAGGACATGCCAGCCGCGCTGCTGGTGGCCTTGGCGTCGCGGGACACCACGTTGTTCCACCAGGTGTTCGACCGCGTGGTCGACAATGGCCGGGTGTTGCGAACGGTGTTCCAGATGATCCGTTCGGGCCAGTTTGGGAAGAAGAGCCTGTCGGGCTCGTTGCAGCGGGCGTTCCAGCGGTGGCTGAACGGCGCGTCGGTCGAGAAGTTGCTGGCGGCGGCGATTGGCGATAAGCCGAGCTTGCGGGACATCCTGCGGCTGGCCCGACCCACGCCTCCGGACAACAGCCGGCGGGCGTTCTACGGCTGGTTGACCGACAGGGAGCCGGCGAAGTGGGCTCCCGCGACCGAGGCCGATCTCCCCGAGCAGGTGGGGTTGCTGGCCAAGTTCCGGGCGGCCGAGACGGCCGAGCTGCAGGTCGAGTTGTTGAAGGGGCTGCGGGTGCGGTGGGACTTGCTGGCCGACACGGCGAAGGGTCGCCCGGTCTGGCGGGAGATTGCGCGGGGGATGGGTCCGCAGGCTTTGCGGATGAACCTGAACACGCTGCATCGCCACGGTGTGTTCGCCGACGATGAGGCTGTGCGGGAGGTGGCGTCGCGGCTGAAGGATCCGGAGGAGATCCGCCGGTCGCGGCAGTTCCCGTACCAGTACTTCGCCGCGTACATGAACCTGTCGGATGAGATTCCCCAGTCCATCAAGGCCGCCTTGAGCGAGGCGGCGGAGATTGCCTGTGGGAACGTGCCGGAGCTGCCGGGTCCCGTGGTGATTGGACTCGACACGTCGGGATCGATGAGTTCCGCGATCACGGGCAACCGTGGTCGGGGGAGCACGTCGCGGATGCGGTGCGTGGATGTCGCGGCCCTCGTGGCGGCGGCCCTCCTGCGGCGCAACCCCGACAGCATCGTGATCCCGTTCGACACCAAGGCGTACGACGTGGAGTTCGATCCGTCCGACTCGATCCTGAGCCTGGCGCAACGGTTGAGCCAGTACGGTGGAGGAGGAACCGACTGTTCGCTGCCGCTGCAAAAGGCCAACGAGAAATACGCGCATCGTCGGCTGGCGGGCATTGTCCTGGTGAGCGACAACGAGAGTTGGGTTTACCAGGGACGACCGTCGGCTTTCGGAGCGAACGGTTCGACCGGCGTGATGACGGAGTGGGAGCGGTTCGTGAAGAATCAGCTGC
>CAIUHT010001392.1 GCA_903898975.1 uncultured Planctomycetaceae bacterium | reverse complement strand
TCAAGCTGGTCAAGTCGGGGGACGATTCCTCGGCTACCGTCCAGCGACCGGCCCCCGAGGCTGGTTCCGACCGCCGCCGGAGGCTGATCGCCATCGGGGCCTTCGCGACCAGTGCCCTGCTGTCGCTGGCGATGCTCTTCTGGTCCCCCGGCAAGTCGTCGGGCCCGACGGGGACCGAGGCCGACCGCAGCGGGATTGTCAAATCGATCCAGCGGGAGGAACAGGCACTCGACCTGCTGACTCCCGAGGGAACCGTGGTGACGGTCCCGCTGGGCAAAGAACCCATCATTCGGCTGCGGGACGGGGGGCAAGACTTCATCTCGCTGGGCGAAGTCGCCCCCGATGACCGGGTGGCCATCACCTTCCGCGATGTGAAGGGAGAGCCCCGCGCCACCGTCGCGGTCAGCCGACCCGTGCTGAGCGAAGGAGTGCTGCAGACCGTCGACGCAACGCGTCGGCAGGTGCGGGTGGCACTGCAGGCCGACCCGCGGCCCGAGGTGGTCGATATGAGCCTCGCGGGCACCGTGCAGGTGCTGCTGAATGGCAAGCCCGCCGAGTTCGACAAGCTGCTGCCCGATGATCGAGTCGAGGTGACGCATCTCCCGGCGGAACGGGAGGCGGTCGCGCGGACAATCATTCGGCTGGCGGCCCGGCGGACACTCCGGCAGGTCGGCTTCGTGGCCGAGATTGTGCAGACGCCCGATGAACCGTCGTATCTCCGCCTCGACCGCTTCGGCCTGATCGACAATCTCCCGTTCGCTGACGACGCCAGGGTCGAACTCGACGGGGCCGAGGCGAAGGTGGCCGACCTCAAGCCCGATGATCGCGTGGCGGTCGAGTACGACGTCGAGGTGACCGGGCTGCAGGCGACCCGTCGCCCCCGTGGTTCGGGAGCCCTGATGGCCAGCAAGGTCGCCGAGCGGGAACTGCTCGTGCGGGGGAACGACGCCAGTGAGGTCGCGTATTTCGTCCCCGAGGGATGCCCGCTGCTGTTGGATGGCGAAGCCGCGGGGCTCGAGAAGCTGCAGAAATTCGACAAGCTCGACATCACCTTCCGGGAAGGAACGGGCGGACGTCGTGAGGCCCAGACCATCGACGCCAAGCGTCCCCGCTGAAGTTTGGGTCCCCTCCGCGCGACCCAGCCTGCGGGGCCTGGAGCCGTTTGCCCGCGAACCCATTCCCAGCTCCCCGCGGGCAATCTGCGTTTCCTTTGCCAACCCCGAGGGCCACCGGGTGGGGTGTCGATTTGTCCGGATGGGGCCGTGGAACCCTCCCGGCTGCGGGCGGTGTTGTCGTCCCCCCCGGTTGCCGATAAGTTGAAGCAGCCCCGGGACTCACCCGACTGGGCCTGATTCACTTCGGGAATCTCCACTGTCTGCCAGCAGGTGTGTCCATGGCCCTTCGCTCCCCCGGTCGATTGACCCCCTTCGAATGGCATCGGCGCGACCTGCTGCGGTTTGGAGGGGTCGCACTGGCCAGTGCGGCATACCCGCTGCTCAATTCCCCCCAGGTGGCAGCCACCCCACTGGCCGAACGCCTCGCGACCGCCGACCAGGTGGTCTTTCTCTGGTTGCCGGGCGGGGTGACCCATCACGAATCGTTCGATCCGAAGCCCGAGGCTCCGCAGGAAATCCGCGGGCCAATCGAGGCGATCGAGACCAACGTCCCGGGGATCCGCTTCGCCGAGGTGCTGCCGCACCTGGCGCGACAGGCCGACAAGCTGGCCGTCATCCGCAGTTTCGCCGCGGGAACCAACGACCACTTTGATGGCCAGGCCTACGCCCTGTCAGGGCGGAACATTCTGCCGGGCGGCATCCTGAGCGAGCCCAACTTCGGCTGCTTCATCCATCATCAGCTGGGGGCGAGGGCGGGGCTGCCCGGGTACATCGCCGTGCCCGGATCGACCCGCCCGGGGCCTCCCTACACCGACCTTTTCGTCCCCGCCTGGCTGGGGCAGCAGTATGCTCCCCTGTGCACCATGGGTGAGCCTCGGGACGAGGGCTTCCAGGTGCGCGACCTGGGGCTGGTGGATGGGGTCTCGCCCGAGCGGTTGAACCGCCGGCAGACGTTGCGGCAGGAAGTCGAAGCCCGGCTCACCGGGCTCGAGCAGTCGGGAGCCATCGAGGGGGTGCAGCGGTTGTACGGGCGGGCGGTCGACCTGCTCTCGTCACCCCACGTGCGCGACGCCTTCGCCATTGAGCGCGAGACCCCCCAGGCCCGCGACAAGTACGGTCGCACCAAGGTGGGCCAGCGCTGCCTGCTGGTCCGCCGACTGGTCGAGGCGGGGGCCCGGTTCGTGATGATGGACTACGGTTACGACTGGGGCGATTACAACAATCTCTGGGACAACCACTGCGCCCCGGGACAAGATCAGCCTCATATGTGGAAGATGTGCAAGGTTCCTTACCACCTGCCCGCCGTGGACCAGGCATTCGCCGCGCTGATCGACGACCTCGCCCTGTCGGGCCGGCTGGAGCGGACCCTGGTGGTGTACTTCACCGAGTTCGGCCGCACGCCGCAGATCAACCCGAACGGGGGGCGCGATCACTGGGGCTACAGTGGTTCGATCTTCTATGCGGGGGGCGGGGTGCAGGGGGGGCAGGTGCTGGGAGCCACCGACCAGGTGGGGGGCTATTGCAAGACACGGACCTGGTCCCCGGCCGACGCGGTCGCGACCGTTTACAAGGCTGTGGGGGTCGATCCTCACACCACGCTCCCCGACCGGCAGGGTCGCCCCATCGCCATTCAATCCACAGGCGAGCCGATTCCGGTGTTCTAACCGATCGGGGTGGCATCTCCCTTCTGGTGAAGGCTGGCTGGCGGCTGGGCCGCGCGCTCAGGCGGCCCGTTCATCGCGACCGCGTTGTCACCGCCTCCGCTCGCTCCAGTCACCGCGCGTAGGGCGTGAGTGCATTTCCACGACGCAATCGAATTCCCCGGCTCACGGGCGCTCGGCCGCCTCGCCACAGGAATCTCGTCCCGGGCGGGTGGGGAGTCTCTCTCTCGTACCATCCCTGCGGTCGTGGTGGTGGCGGGGGGGCATCCGGTCTGACCGCTCGAGTGGTGAACCTGCACTTGGCCGAACGTGTCTGATGGGCAAGGCCTGGCCCAAAACGCTGCACCCGAAAAGCAGCACCCGAAATGCGGCACCCAAGACGAATCGCCGGTGACGTCTGCCCTGCACTTGCGCTTCCCGTGAAACTGGGCCCCGCGACGGCTGATTCATGACCTCTGCTCCACTGCTGGCGGGACTGCCAGTGCCCGCGTAAAATCCCCGCACCATGCTCAACAACCTGCCCGTCCGCACCTGGACTCACAAAGGGCTCTGTATCGAAGGCTATTCCCGGGCCGCGGTGCAATCCTACTGGCGGTTTCCCGAACTGAAGCTCGGCTTTGATCTCGGGGGCAGCCCCTGGGATTTCCTGGGGACCCGCCATTGGTTCGTCTCTCACGCCCACCTCGATCATCTCGCCGCGATCCCGGTCTTCGTCGCCCGGCGTCGGATGATGAAGATGGAGCCCCCCGTCATCTACGTCCCGACCGAGGTGCTCGAAGGGGTGCAGCGATTGCTCCAGGTCTGGCAGCGGCTTGATCGCGGACGCATGGTCTGCGAGCTGCTCGGTATTCAACCTGGCGACACCGTCGAACTCTCGCGCGAGCACGTCGTCACCGCCTTCGCCACCAAGCACACCGTCCCCTCGCTGGGGTACGTCGTGTGGGATCGTCGGCGGAAACTCCGTGCCGAGCTGCAGGGCTTGTCGCAGGATCAGATCCGCGACCGCCGACTGGCGGGGGAAGAGGTGACCCAGGAAGTGCGGGTTCCGCTGGTCTGTTACACGGGTGACACCGCTCCCGCGGGGCTCGACAATCACCCGGCTGTTTACCAGGCCAAGGTGCTGATCACCGAGATGACCTTCTTTCGGCCCGAACATCGCAAAGAGAAGATTCACAAGTTCGGGCATACCCATCTCGACGACATCGTGGAGCGAGCCGACCGGTTTCAGAATGAGCTGATCATCCTGACGCACCTCTCGACCCGCTACACCGAAAAGGAAATCGAGAAGGGGGTGGAACGCCGCCTCCCCGCGCAGTTGCGGGACCGCGTCCGCCTGTGGTTGTGATGGGTCCCGCCCGGGACTGGCTTTTTTGAAGGGATCGCTGCCATGCGCCCACCCCGTTCGCCCGTCTCTTCGCCCCGCTCGTTCGTTGGTCGATTGGCCGACCGATCGCCGGTTGGCTCCTCCCGGCCCCACCGGCGGAGGAGTGAGCGACGTCCAGTGCGGGGCACCCACCGGGTGGCCGGCCGGCGTGCGGTGGGCCACTGGCTCGGGGCAGCCCTCGTCGGCCTTGTGGTCTTGGGGTTGGCCTTGGCGCCCCCCGCCGCGTCGGCGGGCGAGTTGCAGGCGGGGGCGGCCACCTCCAACATCACCCCGCCTCTCGGAGCCGACATCATCGGGGGGTTCACTCCCTATCCCGCGACCCATGTGCATGATGAATTGCACGCCCGTTGCCTGGTGCTCGACAACGGGACGCACCGGCTGGCGATAGTGGTGTGTGACCTGCTGGGACTGCACTATGCGGTCAGTCGTGAGGCCCGCCGGCTGATCACCCAGCACACCGGTCTGCCCCCCGGCCAGGTGTTGATCTGTGCGACCCATACCCATACGGCGGCCAGTGCCTTGGGGCCCCCTGGGTACCTGGTTGAGATCGAACTCGACGAGTATCAGCGGTTTGTCGCCGGCCGGATCGCCGATGGCGTCCGGCGGGCCATCCAGCTGCTGCGGCCCGCCGAACTGGCGTGGGGGCGGGTGTCAATTCCCGAGCATGTCTTCAATCGTCGCTGGCACCTGCGGGCCGGGGCGATGACTCCCAATCCGTTTGGAGAGCTGGACCTGGTGCGGATGAATCCCCCCGCGGGGAGCGACACGCTGGTCGAGCCTGCCGGGCCGGTCGATCCCGACCTGACGTTTCTCGCCGTCCGCGAGGCGGGGGGCGCGCCGCTGGCCCTCTGGGCGAGTTACTCGCTGCACTACGTCGGGGGTGAACGGCGGGGTGACATCTCGGCCGATTACTACGGCCTGTTCTGCGAAGAACTCGCCCGGCTCATGACCCCTCAGCCCCTCCCTTCGGAGCCACCCCCCACCTCGGCGGGCGCTCCCCCGTTTGTGGCGCTGTTGTCGAATGGGACGAGCGGAGATGTGAACAACATCAACTTTCGGCAACCGCGTGCCGCGACGGGACCGTACGTCCGCATGCGGGATGTGGCCCACGACGTGGCGCGAAAAGTCCACCAGGCGACCGAGGGACTGGAATGGTCCCGGTCCGTGGCTCTCGATTCGCGATACCGGGAACTCTCGCTGGCCCGACGCGAGCCCACCGCCGAGCGGCGGCAATGGGCGACCGAGGTGCTCGCGCGAGCCCCGGCCGACCGC
>CAIUHT010001391.1 GCA_903898975.1 uncultured Planctomycetaceae bacterium | reverse complement strand
TGTGAATGACTCGCCGTGTGGTGGGTTCAATCCGCCATTCACCTGCGGGCACCGACTGATCCGATCCCGCCCGAGGTGCGCGACCATGCTGAATCGCCAGTCCCACCACGGCGCTCGCCAGTGGCAACCGAGGACATGGCTGCGAAGTCTGTCAGCAGCGACTTGGGCAATGACGTTGTAGCGACCGTGCCACGACGGCGCACTCGCTGGTGATTCGATTGGCCCGGTTGACAGAGGCCGCCTCTTTTCGGAGTGGGCAAGGCGGGACGGACACGGGTTGCTCGTTTCAAGGGGGCCATAGAAGAAACCGATCAAAAGGGCCAGCGAGCGTGGCCCGGTGGAGAACATGCTGCGGCCCTGAGAACCCTCGCGGAGTTTTCCCGGGCACCCCGGGATGATTCAAGAAAGTGCTGTCACTCAAGGAGGAGCGTCGAATGTTGGGCCGGTTCTTATTGGCGGTCGGGTTGGTGTTCTCGGGTCTGATCTCTGCCGAGGCGGGGACCATTCTGCATCCGGTCCCAGGCACAGGCTCTTGGAACACCGTGTCGAACGGTGGTTTCGAGAGTGGAACAATGGCGGGCTGGCCGGCGCTGGATCCCCCCGCCAATTTCGGGCGTGGGGTCTTTCAAGCGTCCAGTCAGCAGGCGTGGTCGGGCACTTACTCCGCTCGAGCGACAACCATGAATGCATTCAACGGCTTCGGTTACGCCAACCTGACCAATGTGGGACTTGTCTCAGTGGTTGTCGGACAGCGGTATGTGCTGAGTGGCGTCTTCTTCACTGGTGAGTTGACCAGTGGCTCACTGTATCTCGATCTTTCCGACGCCGTGTTTGAGAGCCAGACTGCGAGCGTCATCTCTCAGCCAGGCTGGCAATTCGCCTGGACCGAGTTCACGCCGCTGGTCAACGCCCTGCGGGTGCGATTGGTGCGGGACGGGCAGGTGAAGGTTGGCGAATACGGCTACGTCGACGAAGTGGGAGTGACGCCCCTGAGTTCCTTCCGGGCGCCCAACACACGGTCCGCCGTCGTTCCAGAACCGACCTCACTCGCACTTTGCGTAGCGGGGGGCGTGGGCATGGCGTGGCAAATGACTCGCAAACGGCGGCAGCGCAGTGGCAGCGCTCTCTGTGAGTGAACGACTTCGAGCCTGCCAGCTGGCGATTCACGCCTCGAAGCGATGAGGAATTTCGGCGGGCGGTGAACGGTGCCCCGTGTGGAACATCACGCAATATTCCAACGGGCCCGTTCAGGCGGTCGCGTGAGTCGCCGCAACGCAGCGGCCACCGCTGCGTAACCACCCGCAAAGCGCCTTCCCCAGAGGCCCACAAAGAAACATCCGATCGCCCAATCAGACCATCGATAGACCGTTGATAATCCCCATCACCCACACACGCTGCTTGTTTCTCGCGAAATGATTCGCGGTTGATCGCGGCTGGTCTGCCCAGCGCCACGTCTGCGCGAGGTTGTGCGACCACTGGGCCTCGGACGGAGCCTCGGCCTCCCGTCGAGCGGGTGCGCTGGATCTTTCCAATCGCTCCCTCAACCGCTTCAATGGTGTAGTCTGTGGTGCGAGCAGCCTGGCCGCACACCAATTCCACGCCTCACCGCCACCGGTCGCCCACCGCAAATGCTCGGGCCGCGTTTGTGCGTGGGGAACAACTGCTCGCGTCGGCGTTCTCGCTCCCCCCTGGACAGCCCCGCGAGACGCCTCCCATTTTCCTTCGCTCCTCCGCTGCCGACACCATGACCGTCGCCTGCTCCTCACCACTCGCCCGGCGATGCCCTGCCGCGGGGTTCGACGCGTCCCGTCGCCTCGTATCCGTGCGTCAGCCCCTCATCGCCCATCGCTCCTGGCTGCTCACCTGGGCCAGCCTGCTGCTGGCGGGGGGCTGGCTGGTGTGCCCCGCACTGGCCCTCGCCCAGGCGAAGACCGCGACCGCCGAGTTCCCGCTGGAACTCGTGCGCTTTGAGCCCGATCAGCGGAATCCGGTCTTCACCGCCGCAGGGCCGGGACACTGGGACGTCAAAATCCGCGAACGAGGCTGGATCCTCAAAGAGGGAGATCGCTGGCACCTCTGGTATTCGGGCTACGATGGCACGCGGATCAATCGCGTGCGCCTGGGGTACGCCACATCGGACGATGGCATCCACTGGCACCGGCATCCCCACAAC
>CAIUHT010001390.1 GCA_903898975.1 uncultured Planctomycetaceae bacterium | reverse complement strand
TCCGGGCAATGAGCGTTCCGGGCAATGAGCGTTCCGGGCAATGGCGCCCGAGACTGTGATCCGCGCTTACCAACGCGCCGAATGCCGCCGCAGGAGGTGCGGCGGCCCCTCAACCAGAACGTACTGCCCCGCAGGTGCAGCGGGTGGGCAACTGGCGGGACAGGCCCGCAGGGGAACCGGGGTGGGTCGTAGGCTGCCGGCGAGAAGAGCCTGGGCTGTCCCGGTCGCTCCTTTGTGCCGGGGCGGCTGAAGCTCTGCTGGGGCGAAAATCCGTAAGCCCCCGCCCGTGAGGTTCCAACCCCCGCGCGTTTCGAGCTGAGATGTTGGGAGCGGGGACCATCGGCCCAGGTGGGTCGCAACACGCCCGCGATCCGCGTGCGCCGCGGGACAGTTCAGCGGCCAGACCGCCTGTCCACACCATCCGGTTGCCGGCGACTGCGCGAGCCGGCGCGATCTGCAGATGCGTGGTCACAACACGCCACGTTGTCAGGTGGGCTGCCTCTCCGGGAGTGCGATGAGCTGAGTGCACTGCGGGTTCATCGCACCAGGCCCAGGACGATGATGGGCCAGCGACCATGATGGGCCGGCGACTGTGAGGGGTCAGGGCGGTCCCTGTGGCAGCGAGAGGACCGCCCTGAAGACCCCGATCCGATCCGACACTCAGTCGAGTCGCATCGTGACGGTCTTCCATTCGGTGTAGTTCGCCAGCCCGGCCTCTCCCAGTTCCCGGCCGATGCCACTCATCTTGAAGCCACCGAAGGGTGCCGCCGCGTCGAAGACGTCGTAGCAGTTGATCCAGACAGTCCCGGCCCGGACACTGCCGGCGATCCGATGCGCCTTGCCCACATCCCGGGTCCAGACCGCTGCAGCGAGCCCGAAGCAGGTGTCGTTGGCCCGGGTCACCACCTCGTCCACACCCTGGAAGGGAAGGATGCTCATGACCGGGCCAAAGATCTCTTCCCGGGCAATCGCCATGGAGTCTTGAACCCCCGCGAAGACAGTTGGCTCGACGTAGTACCCGCGCTTGCCCCAGCGCTTGCCTCCGGTCAGGCATTCCGCCCCTTCGGCGACACCGCGTTCCACGTAACCCAGGATCTTGTCGAACTGGGCCTGATCAACCTGGGGCCCCTGGGTTGTGTTGGGATCCAATGGGTCGCCCAAGCGGCGGGTGCGGGCCCGCTTGACCACCTTCTCGACGAACGCGTCGTGAATCGACTCTTCGACAAACACCCGGCTGCCTGCGCAGCAGCACTGCCCCTGGTTGAAGAACAGGCCGAACTCGGCCCCGGCGACGGCGGCATCGAGGTCGCAGTCGGCGAACACGATGTTGGGGCTTTTGCCACCGAGTTCAAACGTGAGGCGTTTCAGCGTCGGCGCCGCGTCGGTCATGATGATCTGAGCCGTGCGGTGCTCCCCGGTGAAGGCGATCTTGTCCACCTGCGGATGCCTGACCAGCGCGGCTCCCGCCGTCGGACCGTAGCCCGGCACGAGGTTGATGACCCCCTTGGGGAAACCGGCTTCGAGGGCCAGTTCACCCAGCCTGAGGCAGGAGAGGGGTGTCTGCTCGGCGGGCTTCATGACAATGGTGCAGCCAGCGGCGAGGGCGGGCCCCCACTTCCAGGCGACCATGAGCAGCGGAAAGTTCCAGGGGATGATCTGCCCGACGACCCCGACCGGTTCGCGGCGGGTGTAGCAGAAGTGATTGCCACGGATGGGGATGGTCTGACCCTGCAGTTTATCGGCCCAACCGGCGTAGTAGCGGAGGCAGTCGACCACGAGGGGGAGATCGGCCGCGCGGGAATCGCGGATTGGCTTGCCGTTGTCGAGGGACTCCAACCGAGCCAATTCCTCGAGGTTGGCCTCGACCAGGTCGGCGAGTCGGAACATCAGCCGGCCACGCTCACGGGCATCCATGGAGCGCCAAGGGCCGGATTCGAGCGCCTTGCGAGCGGCTTTGACCGCCCGGTCGAT
>CAIUHT010001389.1 GCA_903898975.1 uncultured Planctomycetaceae bacterium | reverse complement strand
CGGTCAGCCGCTGCTCGGCGTCGATGGCCCCCAGTTCGAACAATGTCTTGTAGCCATCGCGAATCGCCTCGGACTTTGGGGGATCGAGAAACGGGAACTCCTCGATGCCGCCAAAGTCGAGCGCCTTGAGCTGCAGGATGACGCTGGCGAGGCTGGTGCGCTGCACCTCGGGGGGGGTGAAGCGTTCGCGGGCGAGGAAGTCGGTTTCGCTGTAGAGCCGAATGCAGACGCCGGGGCCCATTCGTCCGCAGCGGCCGCTCCGCTGGTTGGCCGAGGCCTGCGAGATGGGCTCGATGGGGAGCCGCTGCATTTTCGACCGGGCCGAATACCGGCTGATGCGGGCGGTCCCCGGGTCGACCACGTAGCGGATGCCCGGCACAGTGAGCGACGACTCGGCGACATTGGTGGCGAGCACGATGCGTCGATAGGGGTGCCCGGTGAAGACGCGGGCCTGTTCCGAGGCGGGGAGGCGGGCGTAGAGGGGGAGGATCTCGGTCCGCCGACCGTTGCCATCGCCGGCGAAGTGTTCACCCCGCAGCCGCTTGGCCAGTTCGTGGATGTCGCGTTCGGTGGGGAGGAAGACGAGGGTGTCGCCCGTGTCGATTTCGGCCAGTTCGTGGAGGGCCGAGACGATGGCCTGTTCCCAGTCGGGTTCGTCGGTCGAGTCGTCTTCGGCGACCGGGTGGTAGCGGACCTCGACCGGGTACATCCGCCCCGAGACCTGGAGGACGGGGGCGGGGCCGCGGGTGGTTTCGAAGTGCTGGGCGAACCGCTCGGCGTCGATGGTGGCCGAGGTGATGATGAGCTTGAGATCGGGGCGTCGCGGCAGGAGCTGCTTGAGGTACCCCATTAAAAAGTCGATGTTGAGCGACCGCTCGTGGGCTTCGTCGATGATGAGCGTGTCGTAGGCGTCGAGGAAGCGGTCGCGCTGTGTTTCGGCCAGCAGGATGCCGTCGGTCATCAGCTTGACCAGCGTCTGCGGGCCGGTCTGATCGGTGAACCGGACCTGGTACCCGACGGTGGTGCCGAGGGGGGCGCGCAGTTCCTCGGCAATGCGGGTGGCGAGGGAGCGGGCGGCGATGCGGCGGGGCTGGGTGTGCCCGATCAGGCCATCGACCCCGCGTCCCAGCTGCAGGCAGATCTTGGGGAGCTGGGTCGACTTGCCCGAGCCCGTTTCGCCGCAGATGACAACCACCTGATGTTCGGCGATGGCCTGGGCGATTTCGTCGCGGCGTTGGCAGACGGGGAGGAAGTCGTCGAAGGTGGGCTGGGGGAGCTGGGCGAGGCGGCGTTCGCGGGTGGCCACGCTGCGGGCGACTTCTTCGGCGAGGCGGGCGAGGTTGCGGTCGTAGGGGCGTCCCGAACGCCGGGCCTGCTGGAGGTCGCGGAGGCGGCGGCGGAAGCGATGCCGATCGGCTCGAATGGCCCGCTCGAGCAGCGGGGCGAGATCATCGAGCGAAGGAGAATTGGGGGGAGCGTCGGACACGATGGCGGGGGTGAGCCCGGCGAATGGGAAAGGGAACCGGGCCCGGGGACCGCAAGCGGCCCCGGGACTGCAAGTTGCCCCGGGACCGCAAGTTCAGAGGGGCCCGCTGGCGGTGACACTCACAGCAACCCACCACTGCGGGGGAGTGATTGGCTGCCGTGAACCTGTGGGCCTGGAGTTTTTAATGACACGCGCCGGGGGGTGGAGGTTCATTCTAGAAGAGGTGGCGGGCGGGGGGCAGTGCCGCCGGGGTGCACTCGCGCGTGGAGCTGCGGCGAGGTGCCGGAGGATGCCGAGGTGCCCACGACGGCAGGGAACTCGAGATCGCGTGGGAGGGCGTTGCGAGGGGGACCGCCGCGACTGAAGTTTCCCGAGAATCGCGCAGGAATCTCCCGGTTCCGATTGTGGGGTGAGTTCCCTTTGTTTAAACACAGAGGCAGGTTCGGCTGGCGAGTCGCTGAGATTCCCAGTCGGTGAGTTAAAGGGGAGATTGGTTCCGGACCGAACTGGCGGTGCGGATCGCGTAAGAAACCTGGCACAAACACACATCGGGAGTGACTGACATGAGTCGTGGATCGCGTGGCGTGGCGGGACAAGGTGGCTGCTGCTGTTTCATCATTCCGACCGAGGTCCTCAAGCGGTTTTCGCACGACAAGAAGCTGAGCGCCGAGGAGCGGCAGGCGTTTGGCGAGATGGTCAGGTACGAAAAGCTGTGGCGCGATTTCCGCGTTGATCGGACGGAGCATCTGCGAGCGGTCCAGGCGATTCTGCCGAGCGCCCTGACGGCGGCTGCTGCGGGCCCCCCCGCCTTTTCTGTCTTCGACTGCCGAAACGGGACGAAACTGCCGGGCGTCCTGGTCAAGAAGCCGGCGACGTCGACCGACGCGTCGGCCAAGCGGGCGTACACGCAGACCGCGGCGGTCGCCCGGTTCTTCGACCAGGTGTTTGGCCGCAATTCGATTGACAACGGGGGGATGCCGCTGAATTCCTCGATCCATTACAGCGTGAAGTACAACAACGCGTTCTGGAACGGGAGCCAGATGACCTACGGGGATGGCGACGGGCAGATCTTCGTCGATTTCACCCAGTCGAACGACGTGATCGCCCACGAACTGATGCACGGGGTGACGCAGTACACGCTGGGTCTCGACTACGCCAATCAGCCCGGGGGGCTCAACGAGAGCCTGTCGGATGTGTTTGGCTCGATGTTTCGGCAATGGCAGGCGAAGCAGACGGTCGACAAGGCCGACTGGCTGGTGGGGAGGGAAATCATGGGCCCGGCGGCGCTTGCTCGGAGGTACACCTGCCTCCGCGACCTGTCGAAGCCAGCTGGGAAGCACTGCCTGGCCCCGCAGGTGACGAACTTTTCGCAGTATCGGGATGGCTTAGGCCCCCATACCAGCAGTGGCATCGCCAACCTGGCGTTCTACCACGCCGCGATGGCGATTGGTGGCAAGAGCTGGGAAAAGGCAGGCCGCGTCTGGTACGGCGTCTTGACCGGGTCGGGTGTGAAGCCAAAGATGACCATGAAGCAGTTTGCCACGCAGACTCGCAAACTGGCGGGGACGCTGTTCCCCAATGAACCGGCGGTCAAGACCGCCGTGGATGCGGGTTGGAAAGCGGTCGGCCTGTAGGGACGGGAGAGCGGGACATGGCGCGGCTGCAGGTGGAACGACTGGGGGGACTCGCCGGGCTGGGGGGGCCCCTGTCCCGGATCCGCAGTCGGGGGGAGATCGACTGCCAGAGTCTCTCGGCAGCCGACCGCAAGGCGGTGGACAAGCTGTTCGAGTCGCACGCCCGACCAAAATCAACGCGGTCCAAGCCGAAAACACTGGGACGTGACACCTTCACCTATCGCCTGACCCGCGCGACAAGCGACGGAGAAGAGACCATTGAAGTCCCCGAGTCCCTGCTCCCCGAATCGCTCTTTGGATGCGTGCGGGACGAACTGGTCTGACCACGGGGGATCGCCCGAATGATGGTCCCGCCAGGGTGAGCGGGCGCGCACGCGGCCTTCCCCGGGGCCGACTGGAGGTCTCGTCCGTCGGGCCTTTGTGCACACCGGGCCGGTGCCGGTGTGTCGTTACTGCACCGGGCCGGGCTGTAACCCGGGGAGTGTGACCCGCTCGAGTCCATTCTCGTCGCAGGGCCTGCCTGTACTGCGGGAACCTGTGACAACCGCGGGACCACCTCGAGTCTGGCTCCTGTCGCCGTGGGCCGAAACCTTGCCCATGGCGATCTCGGCTGTGGAGAGACAGCTTTGCCGTCGCTATTTAAAAATTGCGTGTTAATCTGTCTGTCTCGCACTCTTTCTTTTTTGATGTTGCTTTCCAAAGTTTTTTGTTGTATGTTTTTGCTTACGGCGTTTTCTTACAGCTCGATAGCACGGGCGGGACGACACCAAGAGAGACGAGCAATCTGACTGTTGAAAGCGAAGGGTGAACACCCTCATTTTACGGCCAGTGAATTCGAAGACCGATTGTTCGTTTGACTGCAGCCACGTACGAAAGGGAGGCATGTTCATGTGCAAGAGCCACGGGTTTGCGTTGTGGACACGTTGCATCATCAGTGCAGTTGTCCTGGTTCCTGCCCTCGCACGGGCGGAAGTTATCGTGCTCAACAGCACGGTGCGTGATTTTCAAATCGCCCATCCCGATTTTGAAGACAGCGTCACCGGGATAACGACGGGCTTGGTCAGTGCCACGCTGCCAGCGGACGGAAAACCGGTCTTTGTGGCTGCCCCGGGGCAGGGCGGGATTACCAACGCAACCACCTTTTCCCAATGGTACACCGACGTTGCGGGAGTCAACCGCAGCACCACTCTCCCGATCTCGCTCTCGGAGACCGCTGCCGGTTCGGGAGTTTTCGAATACACCAATTACTCCTTCTTTCCGATCGATGGTCAGCTGTTTGGGAACGAAGGGCTCCCTAACAATTTTCATTTCACGCTCGAAATCCACACCAGCTTCACCTATCGCTCCGGTCAATCCTTCACCTTCACTGGCGATGATGACGTGTGGGTTTACATCAATCGGCAACTCGTCGTCGACCTGGGTGGCGTCCACGGTTCAACGAGCCGAGTGGTGAATCTCGGCTCACTCGGTTTGACGCCCGGATTGACCTACGACTTTTCCTTGTTTTACGCCGAGCGACATACCTATGCGTCCACTTTCCGGATTCAGACGGGAATCGCATTCGATCCCAATCCCCTGCCCGTCCCGGAACCCACAGCTCCCCTGTTGTTGGGACTGGGAGTGGTTGGGTTCCTCGGTGCCATCGTTAGATCACGATCGATTGGCGATCAAAGCCCAGCCAAGACGGGGCGGTAACTTCGGCCCCCCCCTGCGTTGGCTTTCACGAAGCCGACTGTGGTGAGCCGGTGTGGATGAACCGGTCGATGCGGGCAGGCACGCGACGGAAACGGAGCGTGCCTGCCCAGCGTCGTCGGTGAGACAAAAGGTGTCAGGACTCTTTAACGACAAAAGAGTCCTGACACCTTTTACTCGGCGGGCCTGGAATGGGTCCGGCAGGGGCGGCGCCTTTCGGAGATGCACGCCGTCGACCGAGTGAAGCCGGTGTGCCGGCGACTCGCCCGGCAAGACAAGCACACTCTCAGACGTTCCGCAGCGCCTGGATGGGGTCCATGCGGGCGGCGCGGGCGGCGGGGTAGATGCCGAACAGCACCCCCATCCCGGTCGAGATGCCAAACGCCAGCAGCACCGACCACAGCCGGACCACTGCCTCGATCCCCGCGAACTGCTCGACCACCCGCGGAATCGCCACTCCCACCGCGACCCCCAGCAGGCCCCCCACGCTGCACAGCACCACCGACTCGGTCAGGAACTGCGCCACGATGTCTTGCTGCCGGGCTCCAATCGCCCGGCGAATGCCTATTTCCCGCGTCTGCTCGGTCACGTTCGCCAGCATGATGTTCATGATGCCGATCCCCCCCACCACCAGCGAGATCCCCGCGATCGATCCGAGCACCAGGTTCCACAGGTACTGCTGTTCCTCGGCACGCTCCAGCAACTCCAACGGCACCTGGATCTCGTAATCCTCTTTGCGTCCGTGGGCCGATTCGAGCAGCTTGCGGGCCATGTCGGCGGTCGGGGCCACCACCTCGATCGCCGAAGTGCTGAGGATGATCTCGTTCAACTGCGTCTTCTCGTAGTCGACGCTCCCCGCGGTCCGGACCACCTGCAGCTCGCCAAACCGCCTTCGGGTCGCCTCGAGCGGAACGTAGATCTCCCGCGCCTCGGGCGTTCCGCGGGGTGAACCGAGCACCCCCACCACCCGAAACGCCATGCTTCCCAGCAGCACGTCCTGGCCAATTGGGTCGGTGTAGCCGTAGAGTTCGGTCGCCGCGTCGGCCCCCAACACCGCCACATTCGCCGCCTGCCGCTGGTCGGTTGAGACCAGGAACCGCCCCCGCTGCAACTTCAGCGGCTTCACCTGCGGGTAATCGGGGGTGACCCCCAGGATGCGGGCATTCCGCAGGCGGTGCCCGCTGTGGTGCGCGTCTTTCCGCACCAGGGAGACGGGAATCGCCCGCTCAATGGTGGGCAACGCCTCGCGCAGCCGCTTGAGGTCGGTGTACTTCAACCCGTATTCCACCACCCGGCTCACCCGCGCGGGCTGGCCGGTCTGTTCCGGTTCGCCGGCGGTGGGCTTGGTCCCGGGCTTCACGCTCCGCAGGATGATGTTGGTCGCCCCCAGCTGCCTGATCTGGGCAATCGCCTGCGTCTTCGACCCTTCGCCAATCGCCAGCATGGCGATGACCGAACCGACCCCCAGGATGACCCCCAGCAACGCCAGCCCGCTGCGCAGCTTGCGCAGGCGCAGGTTCTTCAGGGCGTTCGCCACCGCCCGCGACCAGTAAGACCATGAGAGCATGGCAGGGACTCCCCGCGTTGTCGGAGGGAGGACAGGTCAGTCGCCGGAATCGGGATTCGTTCCGCCAGTGATCGCCTGCGGATTGAGGATCACGCGATCCCCCTCCTGCAGTCCGCCCCGAACTTCCACCAGGGCGCTGTTCGACGAACCGAGCTCCAGCGGCCGGCGGGCAATTTCTCCATCGGCCTCGACATAGCACCACGTCTCATCCTCGACCTGCTGCACCGCCTGCACGGGGAGGGTGAGTGTCTCGGAGACGGTCCGCACATGAATCTCGGCGATCGCCGTCATTCCGGGCTTCAGGCTGGTGACTTCTTCATCGATGGTCACCATCACGTCGTAGACCTTCACGTCGCTCGACATGCTCCCCTCCTGCGTGGGCAGCACGGCGACCTGGGCGACGGTGCCGTGGTAGGTCGCGTCGGGGAAGGCGTCAATCTTCACCGTCGCCGACAGCCCCGTCCGCACCTGGTCGACCACCGACTCGTGAATGCCCAGCTTGACCTGCATCCGCGACAGGTCGGGGAGTGAAAGAATCTTGAACCGCTCGGTCACCAGTTCCCCGTCGGCGACCACCCGCCCCCACAGTGTCCGGTCGGGAGAGTGAGCCACCAGCCCGTCGTGCGGGGCGAAGACCCGGCTCTTCGCCAACTGCTCGCGAAACCGGGCGAGCTTTTCCTCTTCGGTCGCCAGCACCCGCTCCGAGGCGGTCCGGGTCGCCAGCGTCTGGGCCAGCAACGCTTCGTTGTCGCGGGTCACCTGGGCCAGGGCCCGCTCGGCGGTCGCGATCGCTCCCTTCAGTTCGAGCACCTTCATGGGGTACTCGTACTGCTTCAGCTTGAGCTTGTTCGCCTCGGCGGTCGCGAGGGAATTGGTCGATTTGACCAGGGCGAAGTCCGCTGAAAGATGCTCGTGCATCGCCTGGTCGAGATCCCCCTTGCCACGGTAGCCCAGCTTGAAGAGCGTCTCGACGCCGTGCCGGCGGGCCGCCTTCATCTTGAGAGCCGCCTGGGCCTCCTTGATCTGATTGCGGGCTTCCTGGATCTTGGCTTCGAGATCGTTCACCGCAATTTTGTACGACCCGCCCGATTCGTCCTCGTACATCTTGAGGGCCAACTGGGCCATCTCGACCTTGAGTTGGGCGGCGGCGAGGTTGGTCTCGTTCTGGGTCTTCTGATTCTCGTACCGGACAGCCGCCTGGATCTGTGCCGCCTTCGACGTTTCAAACAGCACCGACTGGGCGTTGACCCGGTCTTTGAGTGGTGCCGAGTCGAATTCGACCAGCAGATCCCCCTGCTTGACGGGGGTGCCGTTGGGAATGAGCGAGAGAATGCGTGTCCCCGACTGTCCGGGGACCGTTTCCAGGTCGCAGAGGACCTTGGTCTCTTTCTGGCTCGACAGGGTCCCGCGTTCGGTGATCGAGATCGGGAGGTTCTGCCGCTGGACGGTGTGGTAGACCAGCGTGTCGGTGACCTGCAGTTCCCCGGCACTCGAGGCCTGCGACGTTGCCTTCGTCTCGCGGTAGGCGTAGGTCCCCGAGGCGAGGGCCAGAATCGCGGCACCCGTCAGCCAGCGACCAACGCGCAGGCGGGCCCG
This sequence comes from uncultured Planctomycetaceae bacterium, assembly GCA_903898975.1. GTDB lineage: Bacteria > Planctomycetota > Planctomycetia > Planctomycetales > Planctomycetaceae > UBA10511. The sequence goes on along the minus strand of CAIUHT010001389.1, from coordinate 4,649 downwards.
GGGGGCGACGCGGGCCGGTTGCGGTTCGGGCCCAGCCGAGACGTGGGTGAGTGGGCCAGGAGGGGCGGGCGGGACGACCGCTGGGGTCGCCTGGGGCGCCGCCGAGGGGGCGTGAATGGTCCCGTTGGCAGAGGCAGGCTTGCCCGACAATCCAAGATCGAGACGGCTCCGCCGTGCGGTCTCTGTCTTCGCCGAGGGGGGGGTCAGCAGGCTCATGGGCGAGTTTCCAGCAGGCTCTGGCGAACGGTCCCACGCAAAAAACAGGCGAACTCCCGGGGAGGGAGGCTGTCTCTGGGGCGGGGAACGGGGCTTCCTCAAAGGTCCATTCGGGAACTGACCGGTCGACTCTGAGAAGCCGAGTGGGTCAAGGTACCGCAGTCTGATCAGACCGGGTGGACCCCGATGGGGCCAAGAGGAAACGCCAGGCAGGAGGGATTGGCTTGCCGCGAACGGACGACAGACACGACCCGGGGGAATCGGCCACGGTGACTGGTGCCAGACGGGGGGAACCCCGTCGAACACTCAGACCCGCTCGGCCCCCGTGTGGGTCCGACGACGATCAGCAGCCAGCCAACAAGGGAGGGAAGGTTTGCGTCGGGGGGTTCTGGCAGAACCGGTCCCCCACGCGGTGAGTGACATAATGGTCATTTTAGATCATCGGCCAAGGTGGGAACAGGCCGAAAGGAAAAACATCGAAACGTTTGTACACACTCCCGCAACTTCGCGTGGTCCTGCAGCATTTGGGGATTGCAGCGACATGGTCAGACTGGCCGGAAACGTCCGATTTTGATCGGTCCAGGCCGTTTCTATTCGGCTGTATAGATTCTGCCCGGCCGCCGAGGTTGTCCGCCTGACAAAGTTGGCTGCCACGGTTGGCTGTCGTCGTCGGTCGTGAGAGTCCGCCAGCCCGGGGTGGCTGCCCAACCGCAGCCGACTTACCCCGTCCCGCTACCGGGGTGCTGCCAGGAGTTCGGGCTTTTCGACAACCAGATAGTGCCCGTGGTCTGCCGTGACAATCAGCACCGTTTCGTTCCAGTTGCTGTGCCGCTCGACCCAGTCGGTCACCACCTTGACCGCCGCATCGCCACTCAGAACCGCACCAATCGAATTATCGATGTTGTTGTCGTGATTCGCCCAGTCCACATCTCCCGCCTCCACCATCAGCCAGAAGCCATGCGGGTTTTGTGACAGCACCTCCAGCGCGGCTGCCGTCAGTTCTGGCAGCGTGGGGTTCTCAGTCAGATCGTTCGCCAGGTACTGCTCCCCCCGGACCGATTTGCCCGGGACCGGGTCGTAACTCCCGTCCGCAGTCCGGAAGGGGAGGTGCCCCGCGTAGTTTCCATTGCCAAACAATCCCAGCAGCCGGGCTTTCTGCCCGATGGCTTTCTGCGTTCCCTCGGCCAACACCTCGCGTCCCGACCGCCCGGCTGTTCGCTGCACCACCACGTACTTCCCCCCAGCCTCCACGCTCGACGCCTGCAGGTCCGAGTCGGCCAGCCAAATGTTGGTGGGCTCAAAGTTCTCTCCCTGGTTCTTGCGGTGTTTCTCGAGGTCGGGAGCCTTCGACCGGTCCCCGTAGCCACCCCCCAGCAGCACATCGACCCCGGGCAACGGGTCCCCTCGGTGCTGCACCGAGGGTCGTCCCAACAGGTCGCGGGAGATGTCCTGGTAGTCATCCCGGCTCACATTGTGGGCATACGCGCAGCCGGGGGTTACATGGCTGACCGGCACGCTGGTCACCACGCCAATCGATCGCCCTGCCCGCTGGGCTTCGTGGGCGACGGTCTGCAGTGGTTTCCCCGCCGCGTCCACGTTGATTGCCTCGTTGTACGACCGCACCCCGGCACACATCGCCGTCGCCGTCGCCGCCGAGTCGGGATAGGGGTGCACCCCCGGCTTGTTGTCGGCGGTTTTGGCGATCAGGTACCACGGGTCGGTCGGAGTGCTCCAGGGCCATGCCCCGCCCCGGCCCACCGCATACCCACCCGGGCGTGTTCCCCCCGGGTTGATGACCTGCTGCGTGTTGACATCGACCTTCGAACCATCGTTCTGCGGCGCGGTCACCATCCCGCCAAACTGCGTGGTCCCCCCCGCCTGGTAGTCCTGAAAGTGCAGTCCCTGGCCACGTCCTTCGCGGTAGGCCACCTTGCCGCTCTTCCACGTGGCCGCCGCCCACGTTGTCTGCCAGTCCATGCCATCGAAGACCACCAGCACGATGTGCTTCTTGCCCGCCTTGAGGGCGGCGCGCTGCAGCCGGGCGAGGTCGGTCTGATCGAGATACTCCGCGTCGGCATTGAGCGTCTCCGGGGGGACCTGGCCATACAGCCGCTGCAGCCCCTCGGCGGTCCGGTAGGCACTCGCCTGTCCCTGGTAGTCGTCGAGATCAATCCCGGCACCGGCCTGGCGGGTGCCAAAGGTGTAGACGGGAATGATCCTCAGCGAGTGCGAACTCCACGAAATGTACTTGCCTGGATCGGGACCCCACCGACCAAACTCAGCCCGCCCCTCGGCGACCCCCCGCAACTGCAGGTCGCGGGCCAGATCGACCAGCGCCTGCCCGGAAGCGCGCTCCCCCCAGGCACCCGTCAGCCATGCCAGGGCCAGCACGCTCCAGACCACGCTCTGCCGGCCAAGTGGCACACAGGAACAAGCCCGCTGCGACCGCCCCACGAACCCTTGTGCCAGCCCTCTCCGTCTGTTCTCGCGCATCGCTGTCATCGTTCTCGGGTCCGTCACCGCCAGCCTCGTTCGATTGCCGGGGTCACAACCCCGCTTGCCCAAGCTCCCCATCGTATCCGGGTCCCCCATCGTATCGGGAGACCGGGGAATTGGCAGTCTGGGAATCTTCACCCACGGGGGGCGACCAACCCGACCGGGGGTGAATCGCACCCCGAATGATCCCTGCCCCGTCAGCCGGTCGATATGACCGAAACCCGGGTTGGTCACAGGGACGTGCGTCCCCGGTTCCGGGCAAACACGTCGGCTGGGCCTCCCGATGTCGCGCCGCGTTGCTCTCGTGTCTCCGCGCCAACTCTCTCGGCGACCGGTGCCATCACGGCACCTGGACTGGCACGTCTTCGCGGCGGTCGGACTGTCGCTGCTGTGCCTGGGGCTGATGGCACTCGACGGCCGCGATCACGAACCGCGCTCTGCTGTCAGCCCACCCACCTGGGGCGTCTCGGCAACGACGCCCCAGGCATTCCCGGCGACGCGCAACCTCACAACGCGTGAGCACAGCACAAACGCGGGTGGGGCTTTGACTGCCACCGCCGCGCTGACAGCACCCACCCCGCATCACGTGGCCCGCGTCGTCGGGGAATCGACCCTCCATTGGCTGGCCCCCTCCGCCGATGCCGAGTTGGTCCTCTCCCTGGTCGCCCCCGCTCATCTCGCCTGGGACTTCGAACTCAACCTGGCCACCGCCCCCCCGGCGGGCTCGACCACCAACACGCAGCCACCCCTGCTTGCAGACGCAGCGACCAGCACCCAGCCACGCCCCCACGCCACGGCGACTGACCAATCCCTGATGAGCCCCGCCGCTGCCGTCACCCCACCGACGCCGGCCTCCTCACCACCGCTCCGTCTGGCCCCAACCCTTCCTCTCCTCCCCACCGGTTGGCGGACCCCTCCGGCCCCTCCCCACACGCTCTCTCTCCCCGGCACCGAGCCTCCCCCAGCCTCAAATGTCGCCGGGTCGGACCCCTCCACCGCCGAGCCCGACCAAGACCGCCTCGCCCGTCACCGGCGGTTCTGGGTCCCTGTCCGCCGCTCGGCGACACGCACCGACACACTCCCGGTTCAAGCCCGCCTGGCGTTTCACTCCCGCCTCATCAGCCTCTATGTGGATCAGGCCACCCCCGATGAGCCCGTGGCGAACGAACGGCTCAGGTTCCCCGAACTCACCACGCTGCTCGAAACGCAGGTGCTGCCCACGGTCCACGACTGCCTGGGACCCATCGCCGATGTCGATGGAGATGGCCGGCTCGCCGTGTTGCTCACGCCCCTCCTCGAACAGTGGCAAGCCGGCACCACCCCCCTGCGGGCGTTTGTCCGTGCCGCAGACTTCGACCCCGCCCTCGCGGCCCCAGGCTCCAATCACGCCGACGTCATCTACCTCAATCGCCAGCAACTCGCCGCTGGGGGGCTCCCCGCCATCCTCCTGCACGAGGCGGCCCACCTTGCCTGCTTCACCCGGCGAACCGCCGCGGGACTCCCCCCCGCGACCGTCGAGTGGTTCGACGAAGGGCTGGCCCACGCGGTCGAGTTGCGGGTGCTGGGACGGTCCACCAACCTGGCCGACCGGCTCGACCGGCTGTTGACCTCTCCGCATCGCTCGCCCCTGTTGGCGGGGGAATGGCCCACCCGCGGGCGCGATACCTGGCGCGACCCGGGCAGCCGGGGGGCGATGGCGCTGTTCTTCCACTGGCTCACGCAAGCGAACCCCGACGCCCTGCGGCAACTGGTCGATTCCCAACTCGCCCCCCAGGCCGCCTGTGCCCACCTGGGTGGGGCCCCATTCCCCGAACTGTTCGCCCGTTTCTCCGCCGCGCTGCAACGGGGTGAACTGACCGACGGCGTGCGGCCGGTGGGGGAAGCCTGGAGCGTCGCCCAGGGGCCAGCCCGGCTCACCCTCCTCGGCAGCACCTCGG
>CAIUHT010001388.1 GCA_903898975.1 uncultured Planctomycetaceae bacterium | reverse complement strand
GCCAGCACCCCGTGCGGCAGAACGAGCAGCGGGTTGATGTCGAGCTCGGTGATGCGGGGTTGCTCGGCGATCAGGTACGAGAGCCGGACGAGCACCTCGATCAGCGCCTCAACATCCAGGGGCGGGCGTCCCCGATAGCCATTCAGCAGGGGCCACAGTCGGAGCGATTCCAGCATCCGCCGGGCGAGCCGTTCGTTGAGAGGCGGAAGTTCCAGGGCCCGGTCCTGCGCAATCTCGGCAGTGATTCCCCCCGACCCCACCAGCAGCACCGCGCCGCAGACCGGGTCGCGTTTCATTCCCAGGATCAGCTCGAGGCCACTTGCCAGGTCGGCCATCGGCTGGACGGTCACGCCCCACACCTGTGCCTGCGGCCGCTGCAGTTTGACCGAGTCGCACAGTTCGACGTAGGCGGCGCGCACGGCGGCCGCGTCGCGCAGGCCCAGCCGCACGCCACCGACGTCGGTTTTATGTGTGATGTCGGGCGACCAGATCTTGAGCACGACCGGGTAGCCCACCGCGGACGCGGCCTGCACTGCCTCGGCCACGCCCCGCGCCGTCTGCACCTGCATCACGGGAATCTCATACCGACTGAGCAGTTGCTTGCTGTCACTTTCGGTGAGGATGCCCCCCTCTGGGGTGCCCAACGCCTCCGTGGCGGCCCGTCGGTCGGCGGGAGTGGTGGCGAATCCGACCGGGACGCCCCGCGGAATCTCATCGAGGGCGGCGCGGTTCCTCGCGAACGAGACCAGGTGCAGAAACGCCTCGACCGCCCGCTCGGGAGTGTCGTAATTGGGGAACCCCGCCGCTTGCAGCAGTTGGCCCCCGGCGGTCACCCGGGTTCCGCCCAGCCACGCCGTCAGCACCGGCTTGCTGCCCGCTGGGATCGCCGCCGCCACCTGCCGGGCGGTCTCGGTCGGATCGGTCATCGACTGCGGTGTCAGCAGCACCAGGAGGGCGTCGACCCCCTCGTCGGCCAAGACCAGTGAGACCGCTTTGCCAAACCGCTCGGCCGGGGCATCGCCCAGGATGTCGACCGGATTGGCGTGCGACCAGGCGGGCGGCAGCAGTTCGCTCAGCTTCGCCAGGGTCGCTTCCTGCAGGCGGGCGAGTTCACCTCCCCGTTCAATCACCGCGTCGGTGGCCATCACGCCCGGGCCCCCCGCGTTCGTCACAATCGCCAGCCGGGGACCCTTGGGGAGCCTGTGCCCCGCCAGCAGTTCGGCACAGTCGAACAGGGCCGCCATGTCGTAGACCCGCTCGATCCCGGCCCGGCGGAAGAGGGCGTTGACCACGGCGTCTTCCCCGGCCAGGGCCCCGGTGTGCGATGACGCCGCCTGGGCCGATTCGCGATATCGCCCCGCCTTGTAGGCCACGATGGGCCTTGTCCGCGAAAAGAGCCGGGCCGCCGACACAAACCCCCGCACCGCGCTCAAAGACTCGACATACAGCACCAGGGCCTTGGTGTGCGGATCTTCGGCGAAGTAGTCGATCAGTTCGCCAAACCCGACGTCCAGGCTGTTCCCAATCGAGACGAAATGCGAGAAGCCAATCTGCTGCTGCAGCGCCCAGTCGAGCAGCGACGTGCAGAGCGCGCCCGATTGCGAAACCAGGGCGATTTGCCCGGGCAGGGGCGAGTCGGCGGCGAAGCTGGCGTTGACCCGCGCGGGAGTCGAGAGCACCCCCAGGCAGTTGGGGCCAATCATCCGCAGTCGCGGATGGCGGTCGAGTTCGGCCCGCACCGCGGCTTCCAGTTCGCGCCCGGCCGCACCGGTCTCCCGGAACCCGGCGGACAGCACCACCAGCCCCCCCACGCCCAGTTCGCCGCATTCGCGCACCAGTCCGGGCACCGTGGCCGCCGGGGTGCAGACCACCACCAGGTCGGGCACCTGCGGGAGTTGCGACAGGGTGGGCCAGGCTTTCAGGCCGCCCACCAGGTCCCGCCGGGAGTTGATCGGATAGAGCGGACCGGAGAACCCCCCGGCCCGCAGGTTGCGGAGCACAATTCCGCCCACCTTGGCCGGTTCGTCGCTGGCGCCGACCACGGCGATATGCCGGGGCTGGAAGATCGCGTCCAGGTGGTGCACGTTCATAGCGGTCAATTCGCGGGGCCCGAGGGGCGACTTCCCGAGGCCGGACAGGGCGCTGGGCCCGGCGGGAGGAACGATGCCGCACCGAACAGGAACTCAACGACTGGTCGGCGAATCTGGTGTACCACCGGGCGGAGCAAGGCGATAGACCGAGAAGGCCGCATTCCGAAAAACCGGCGGAACTTCGTACGGATCCTCATTCCACGCCAGCACGAAATCGAGGGGGGCGGCGTCGGTCAGTTCCCGGAGGGCTGCCGGGTCAAACCCCGAGTCAAAGTGCCGAGTCCGCCAGTCCGAGATCAGTTGCAGACGGCGTTTCCATTCGACCAGGCTGGCGGCATCCTGCGGGCAATCTTTCCAGACCGCCCACTCCGCCCGCTCGGCCCACCACTTGAAGCCAAAGCTGTAGCGCGGGGTCAGCCACAGGCTGTCTGCGGGGGTCTCCCGCCGAATCCACTCGCAGGCGTCCAGCCAGGCCGCCCGGTTCTCGTCACGCCACCGCGGCCAGGTGCGATCGGGGAAGGGCCAGGCGGCTGTCGCCAGCAGGCACCCCACCAGTGCGGCTCGAGCAACCCAGCGCGGCCCCTGGGAGGCTGCGGAGTGCCGACCCGCCCACCACGACCACATCCGCGTGAGGGCCAGTGCCGCCGCCACGGGGGCGAACCCATCGAGCAGGCGGAACGGATAGAACCGCAAGATCTCGGCACGCCACGTGTAGCCGTTGACCACCCAGCCCAACCCCGCCAACCCGGTCGTCGCCAGCCACAATCCCCAACCAAGTCGGCGGGAACGCCCCGGTGGAAGTCCCTGCACCCCGACCGCCGCGATGCCCCACCACAGCAGCGTCACCGCCAGCTGATTCGGGGTGAAGCGGTCGGGCAGCAGATGATGGGCCAGCCGTTCGTAGACCTGGATCTCGGTCGCCTGTCGCGCGATCTCGGGCGAGGGAACCCGCAGCAACATGCCCAGCACGGGGAGCAGGCCCGGCGTCGCACAGAGCGCAAACAGGGCCAGCGGCAGCAGCCAAGACCGCCATGGCCACCTGCTTGCACTGTCGACTTCTGCACTGTCGACTTCTGCACTGTCGACGTCGGTAGTGGCGACGTCTGTAGTGGCGACCCCAGCAGTGCTGGACTCAATCGAAACGCCCCCCACGCGCACGGCTCCCGCGGGGAAGGCGCGCTCAGGCGAAGCGGTTTCACGCTGAGCAAGGTTCCACTGCCTGGGGTTCCAGCGGGGCCACGCCTCGGCCACCACGGCGACCAGCAGCACCAGGCTGCCCCAGCCCCCGACCAGGGGGTGCAGCGTGGTCGCGGCTCCCGCGCACGCCGCCGCCAGCGGCCGTCGCGACTGCCATGCCGTCCCATACGCGGCCAGCAACAAGCCCCACGCAAAGACTTTTGACTCGACCCCGCCAATCACCCATTCCCCCGACAACCCAACCGGTGCCGAGAGCAGCAGCCAGAGCACCACGGGCAGCCGGTTGAACTCGCAGGCGGCGCTCAAGGCGCAGACTGCCCCGTCCTCGCCCTGCGGCCGGTCCAGCCGCCTCAGGGCCTCGGGCGTGCCGCCGGCCGCCGCGTGCATGAGCTTTAGGCAGCCAAGGTGTCCCTCCATGGCGGCCGT